>CAYHDD010000818.1:0-1774 GCA_964355195.1 uncultured Rhodoferax sp.
TGCGCAAACAGGAACGGCGCTTGGGCCGACGGCTCGGTCAGCGTCTGGCAGGCAAACCCCATCGCCTCCAGCGCCGGGCGCAACTCACTTTCCAGATAACTGGCCAGCATGGCGCTACGTTGCGGATTTTGACTCTCGGTCGGCAGCGCAATGCGGCGCGCCAATGTTTGCCGGAACTCGCCGGAATCGAATTGCGTCTGGGCTTGTTGAATGGCTTGTGAGCGGGTCATGGCCGGAGGTTCCTGCGGTGAATGCTGCAATATACCGCGCCGGTCGCGGCCCCCGATCAGCACCTGCCCGATAGAATCGATGCGACCCCAACTTCCTGGCGCAGCATGAACTCCACACAGCCGGACCCCGACACGCTCAAACCAACCTCTCTGGTTGACAGCGACCACCCCGCCGTGCAGGCCTTCGCGCACGAGCAGGGGCGCGGCAACAACGATCAGGAGCGCGCGGTGGCCCTGTACTACGCGGTGCGCGACGGTTTTCGCTACGACCCTTACCGCATTGACCTTTCGCCCTCCGGCATGCGCGCCAGTACCGTGTTGGCGACGGGCTTTGGCTGGTGTGTGAACAAGGCGGCACTTCTTGCTGCGGCGTGTCGGGCTGTCGGCATTCCGGCGCGCCTCGGTTTTGCCGACGTGCGTAACCATCTTTCCACTGAGCGCCTGCGCCAGGCGATGAAGACCGACGTGTTTGCCTGGCATGGCTATACCGATATCTGGCTTGACGGTGCCTGGCGCAAGGC
Organism: uncultured Rhodoferax sp.; assembly: GCA_964355195.1. GTDB lineage: Bacteria > Pseudomonadota > Gammaproteobacteria > Burkholderiales > Burkholderiaceae_C > Rhodoferax. The sequence continues at coordinate 752 of CAYHDD010000818.1, forward strand.
AACGCCGGCCTTCAATATCGAGTTGTGCGAAAAATTCGGCCTCTTGCCGCTGGAGTTTGACGGGGTTGAGGACTCGATTTACCACCCGTTTGACCGTGCCGGCAATCGGCACATGGAGTATGTGCGCCAGCGCGGCACCTTCAACGAGATGCCGCTGGCAGACATTGTGGCGACCTTGGCAAGCCTCTATGGCAAGCCGACGACCGGGAACAACCTGGCCGAAGGTCTGCAAGATGGCGACTTCCTGGACGATGTGGCGACGGAAGTGAAATCGCGTTAACGCGTCAGCGTGTAGACCGAGGTACCGGCGAGTAGATTGGGCAGGAAACGCACCATCTTCTCGGCTTGAATGCCAAAGCTGTCCAGCACGCGCAAGTGGTTGCGATCAGCCAACAGGGCCAGATCGGCGTGCGTGCCAACTCGGATATTGGGTGTGTCGTACCACTGGTACGGAAGGCGTCGCGTGACGGGCATACGGCCGCGCAAGACGCTCAGGCGGTTCGGCCAGTGCGCAAAATTGGGGAAGGCCACGATGCCGATACGCCCGACGCGCACTGTTTCACACAACATGACTTCAGCGTTACGCAGGTGCTGTAGCGTGTCGATTTGCAAGACCACGTCAAAGGAATCGTCGTCGAACAGCGACAGGCCTTCGTCAAGGTTGAGCTGGATGACATTGACGCCACGGCGCACGCAGGCCAGCAGGTTGGCGTCGTCGATCTCAATACCGTAGCCGCTACAGCCACGCGAACGCTGCAAGTAGGCCAGCATGGCGCCGTCGCCGCAGCCCAGGTCGAGGACACGCGAGCCCTCGGGCACCAGCCTGGCAAGCGTTTGCATGGTGCCCAGATCGCTCATGAAGCTCCCCCGGACTCGTCGGGGCCGCTGGTTCCTGAGCTTGTCGCTGCTGCTGCCGCACTACTCCCCAAAACCTCGCTGATCCGGTCAAAGTAGGAGCGCACCAGCGCCAGATAACGCGGGTCGTCGAGCAGGAAGGCATCGTGTCCGTGCGGGGCGTCGATT
>CAYHDD010000819.1:0-1770 GCA_964355195.1 uncultured Rhodoferax sp.
CTTTTCGCCACCAAACGCTCCACCAATCTCGGCGCCGCTGGTGCCGATGTTGACATTGGAAATGCCGCAGTCCGAGCCGCGCGCCGAGGTAAAGATCTCACCTTCGCGCAGGTCCTGGGTGAAGACCGCCGATGACAGGCCATGCGCCACCGCGTTGTTCACTTCAATCGCCTGCTCGAATGTGTCGTACGGCACGACATAGAGAATCGGTGCGAAAGTTTCTTTCAGCATCGGACCCTGCTGGGTCGCCATTTCGACCAGGGCCGGCCTGACGTAATAGCCAGCGCCGCCGACCATTTGACGTTCGCCAAAATGTACCTGTGCCCCGCCCTGGCGCGCCTGCTCCAGCGCCTGCTGCATGGCCTCAAAAGCACGCTGATCAATCAAAGGTCCCACCAGCGTACCGTTAACGACCGGGTCGCCTATCGGCAGCCGCTCAAAGGCACGCAACAGAGCGGCCACCAGAGGTGCATAAAGCGAACGGTGTACGATCAGGCGGCGCAGGCTGGTGCAACGCTGACCAGCCGTGCCGACGGCTGAAAACACCACGCCACGGACCACCAGCTCCAGATTAGCCGAGGGGCAAATGATGGCCGCGTTGTTGCCACCGAGTTCAAGCAAGGAGCGCTTGAACAACGAGGCACAGGCGATACCCACCGCACGCCCCATCACGGTCGAACCGGTGGCGCTGACCAGCCTGACATCCGGATGCGCGACCAGCGCTTCGCCGACAGCACGTTCACCCAGAACCAGCTCCGACAGTCCCACCGGGTCCAGCCCCAACTGCTCGGCCGTTTGCAGCAGCAAGCCGTGCAGGGCCAGCGCCGACAGCGGCGCCTTTTCGGAAGGCTTCCAGACCAGCGTGTTGCCGCAGATCAGCGCCAGTGCCGCGTTCCAGGCAAACACCGCCATCGGAAAATTGAAGGCCGAAATGATGCCAACCACGCCGAGCGGATGCCAGGTTTCCAACAGCTTGTGATCGGGGCGCTCGCTGGCAATCGTCAAGCCGTAGAGCTGGCGCGACAGACCGACAGCAAACTCGCAGATATCCACCACCTCCTGAACCTCGCCCAGACCTTCCTGCACAATCTTGCCAGTCTCCAGCGTGATCAAGCGCCCGAGTGGCGCCTTGTGCCGCCGCACCGCCTCACCAAAGGCGCGCACCAGCTCGCCGCGCTTGGGTGCCGGCACCGCGCGCCAGCTCAGGTAACGGGCCTGCGCACGAGCGATGGCGGCGCTGACCTGCACGTCGCCGCTGACTGCCACTCGCGCCAACAAGCAGCCATCAATGGGCGTACGGACTTCCATGCCGTCCGCGTTGTCGGCAGACGGCGTCAAGCCCAGGGTCTTGAAAATGGTTTGGACATCGGTGCTGTGCGACATGGGAACTTTCTATCGTGAAAAACGCAGGTGGGAAACTTACCACAGTGATGGCTGCGACTTTGACCTGGATCGGTTATTGTGTACACTATTAATTATATCTAGTGCACACTATAATCAAGAATGCTCCGCAATATCACACTTTCCGCCGACGAACAGCTGATCAGCCGTGCCCGTGAAAAAGCCGTTGCCACGCAAACCACGCTGAACGTGGAATTCCGCAAATGGCTGGAGACCTATGCTGGCACACAGGATGAGGCTGCTGTTACCCGGTTTCGCAACGTGATGGCCCAGTTCGCCAATTTGGACGCTGGTCGCAGTTTCTCGCGCGACGAGATGAACGAGCGCCAGCCATGAGCACAGCGATTCAGCCCAGCGCGGGTGAGTTGT
>CAYHDD010000820.1:0-1768 GCA_964355195.1 uncultured Rhodoferax sp.
GCTTGCTGTTATGCAGCAATGCGGTCAGGCCGGCGTACAGGCCGCTCTGGTCTTTGAGGCGCCGCAAGCCCTCGGCGTCCCGTCGGTCAACCAGATCGAGCCAGGTTTGCGCCTCCTGCTCCAGCGCCATGATGTGCTGCTGCACGCGCCGCAGGGGTGATGCCGTACCTGGTTCCCTGGCAATAAGGGATCTGGAGACCGTTGCCACCGAGATGTGGGCAAAGCCGATGTCCTGCAGCGCCTCTTTGACGCGTTGCGGTTCGGTGTTGCCCATGAGCACGGCGTGGCCAGGGGTTTCGGGGACCGCTGCCAGCAGCTTCCTGATTTTGGGGAGCGTGCTATCGAATGAGCCCCGCCCGTTGGCATAGGGTCGCTGGGCGTCCTGCAAATCCTTGGTGCCGTCGAAGCTGACCATTACCTCCAGACCGTGCTCCTTGATGAAGGCGATCTGCTCGTCACCCAGCAGCGTGGCGTTGGTGGTTGCATTGAACTCCATGGTCTTGCCCACCGCCTGCGCCCTCTGCCGAGCATAGTTCACCACCTTTTTCATCATCGGGAAGTTGAGAAACGGCTCACCGCCAAAAAATCCGATGTGCAGTGTCTTCATGCCAGCCGATTGCTCGATCAGCCAGTCAACCGCCTGGAATGCAGTCTTCTGGCTCAGGCGCCCACCGCTGCCGTATCTGCCTTTGTTGCCATAGCAGTAAACGCAGTTCAGGTTGCAGGATTGGGTCAGAAACAGGCTCAGGTTTGCAACCGGCACCGGCTCATTTTCGGTCTCCTGTGCTTTCGGCGGCGTGCCCGCTCGCCTTGGCAAGCGCGCCGCCGCTTCGGCGTCGATGGCACTCGCCGACATGGACTGCACGTCAATGGCAAACCAACCCCCCTGATGCTGAAATACATGATGCGTATTGATGGGCGGCTGCGGTGCTGTGTTCATTCGGTAGTGTTCTGCAGAGGTCAAGAGCTATTTTCCACCCCACCAAGCGCTCAATCCGCAAGAAGCAAAGCCACCGCCTGCTGCGACCTTGCTGGCGAACTCGTTGTCTGTTTTCATCCGCTCGATGAATGCTTTGGCTGATTCGATGCTCATGAAACTTTCTCCTTTGGGTTCGGGCTGCGTTGATGTTCTGGTGCTTCCACACATTAAGTGACAGTTCACCGCAAATGGTTCCATCGGCGTTGGCCGGAACCGATTCAATGCTGGTGTTACTAATGTCCCGTGACCAACACAGGAGATCGCCATGAGCCAGCAAGAGCAAGTCAGGAAACTGGACGAAGTCGCCGCCAGATGCAGCGCCGATGAAGCATTCAAGCAGCGGCTACTGGCCAACCCGATGGCGACGCTGAAGGCAGAAGGCATTGAATTGCCTGAAGAACTCAGCGATGATGAACTGAACAAGGTGGCTGGTGGTCGGGGAATTGAACTTTAGTTAGTCTTACTTCAATCAATTCTGACGGGCAGCCCGGTAATCCATTGACTGCATGGATCGCCACGGCCTTCGGCCTCGCAACGACAAATATCAGTGCCTGCTGCCAGGTCGGCGAGTTTCATCGCACGATAAAGGCTCCTGCTGATTCGCTGTTCATGTGTCGTTGTTCGTGGGAAAGAGTGCAAGAAATTGCGTCTCGATCAGGGCTACGCCAGCAACGACGGCGCGCAGCTCTTCTTCGGTCAGTTCGTCGTTGGATGCCGGGCGTCGTGCCAGCAGGTTCAGAACCTGCTCTTGTGCGAAGGCGTAGCCGTGCTGGCTTCCCAGTTGGACCA
>CAYHDD010000821.1:0-1767 GCA_964355195.1 uncultured Rhodoferax sp.
CCCGAACAGTGGCCAAAAGATAATTGAAACACCCCAGAAACCAGTATCAGGCAGACTGACACCATGAACCCTCAACCCACAGCAAACCCCTCAGCAGCCAGCACCGGGGTGACCGTAATCACCCATCCGCTGGTTCAACACAAGCTCACACTGATGCGCCGCAAAGACGCCAGCACCAGCAGCTTTCGCACCCTGCTCAACGAATTGAGCATGCTGATGGCCTATGAGGTGACGCGCGACATGCCGACGCAGGACATCCAGATCGAAACGCCGCTGGAGACCATGACCGCCAAAGTGATCGATGGCAAAAAGCTGGTGCTGGTCTCGATCCTGCGCGCCGGCACGGGCATTCTGGACGGCATGCTGAGCGTGGTACCGGGCGCGCGTGTTGGTCATATTGGCCTCTACCGCGACCCGAAAACACTGCAGGCGGTGGAGTACTACTTCAAGATGCCCAAGGACACGCAGGAGCGTGACGTCGTGGTGGTGGACCCGATGCTGGCCACAGGCAATTCAGCCGTGGCCGCCATCGAGCGCGTCAAGGCGCTCAAGCCCAAGTCGATCAAATTCGTCTGCCTGCTGACCTGCCCGGAAGGTATTGCCACGCTGCGCAAGGCGCACCCCGATGTCGAGATCTACACCGCCGCCATCGACCGCCAACTCAACAGCCACGGCTACATCCTGCCTGGTCTGGGCGACGCCGGTGACCGCATCTTCGGCACGCAGTAATCAAGGCGGCGCGGGGGCGATCATTTCCGCGTAATCGTAGAGCGCCGAGAGGATTTCTTCGCCACGCTCGTCCGCGTCTTCACTCAAGCTGTCAATCTGCGCCGACAGGGCGGCCAGCGTGCGCGCTCCACCCTCGCCCTGGTGCAGGCGAACGGCGCGCTGTGCTTCCCATCGCAGCGCCTCGTCAGCACTCAAATGCGAGGGGAAGTTGCGAGCACGGTAGCGAAACACCAGTTCCGCCAGACGCGCATCGTCAAAACCCTGGCGTGCAACAGCCAGCTCTGGCCCTGACAACTGACGCAATGCGTCGAGGCGTCGCCGGTCCGACAGGCCGATGAAGCCGCCATACAAGTCCTCGTCCACATCCGGCTTGCCCTCATTGGGCCGCTGGAACACTTCGGGCCAGATGGCGCTCATGTCGGGCAGGTCACGCGCCCATGCCGCGTGCTTGAGTTGGGCATCGAGGTTGTGCCCCCAGCGTTCGGCCATGGCCGGTGACAGAACCTTCAAGTTGGCCATCACCATTGGCGACTTGTTCAGGTGAACGCTTTTCAACGGCAGCCGCGTCACACCGGGCGGCAGCGCGTCGCTCTTGCTGAACAAGCGCAAGCGGATCGCGTCTGGCTTCAGGCTGGCGAGTTCCCTCGGGTCGAAAGCCAGGTCCCAGGCCAGCAACTCGTTCTTGTTGCCTGGATGCATGGCCAGCGGCCACATCAGGGCCAGGCAGCCGCGCTCGGCCGAGAACATGCCCGAGACGTGCAGAAAGGGTTTGGCGTGGGCGCTGCTGGTGGGCAAACCGAGTTCCTTCGCCACCGTTTGCTTCTGGCGCAGGCCCAGGCAGAAGTCGAACAAGCGGGGCTGCTTGTTCTTGATCAGCCGTGCCAGCGCAATGGTCGCCTGCACGTCGCTCAAGGCATCGTGCGCCGCCTCATGAACCAAGCCATTGGCCGCAGTCAGATCGGTCAGCTTGAAACTCGCCGTGCCATCGGCCTTGGTCGGCCACACCAGGCCTTCCGGGCGCAGCGCGTAGGCGGTGCG
>CAYHDD010000822.1:0-1766 GCA_964355195.1 uncultured Rhodoferax sp.
AAAATCGGGGCTCTCACTTTTCACTGCCAACAAACCATGCCGCGCCCGATACTCGCCACCATACACACGCCCGCCCTTCGCCACAATCTGGCGCGTGCACGTGCCTGCGCCCCAGATGCCAAGCTCTGGGCCATCGTCAAGGCCAACGCTTACGGGCACGGCATCGAGCGCGCCTACGCCGGTTTGCGTGGCGCCGACGGCTTTGCCTTGCTTGATCTGGACGAGGCCGAGCGCGTGCGCCGCCTTGGCTGGCGCGGCCCCATTCTCTTGCTCGAAGGCGCTTTCGCATTGCGCGACCTGGAACTGTGCTCGCGCCTGAACCTGTGGCATACCGTGCACTGCATCGAGCAGATCGACATGCTGGCGACGCACAAGACCAGCGTGCCGCAGCGCGTCTTTCTGAAAATGAATTCCGGCATGAACCGGCTTGGCTTCAGACCGGAACAGTACCGCGCCGCATGGACCCGCTTGAACGCGCTGCCGCAGGTGGACGAGATCACGCTGATGACCCATTTCAGCGACGCTGACGGCGAGCGCGGCGTTAGCGCCCAAATGGCGGCCTTTGAAGCAGCCACGCACGAACTGCCGGGCGAGCGCTCGGTCAGCAATAGCGCGGCCAACCTGCGCCACAGCGCACTGGCGTCGGACTGGATTCGCCCCGGCATTGCGGTCTATGGCAGTGCGCCGGATTTCCCGCAGCACAGCGCCGTTGATTGGGACTTGCAACCGGCGATGACGCTGGCGGCCAAGATCATCGCCACCCAAGAACTGGTGCCGGGCGACAGCGTCGGCTATGGTTCCAGCTTTGTGGCCGACCGACCGCTGCGCATCGGCATCGTCGCCTGCGGTTACGCCGATGGCTACCCCCGGGTTTGCCCCAGCGGGACGCCGGTGCTGGTGAACGGCGTGCGCAGCCACACGCTCGGACGCGTCAGCATGGACATGCTGACCGTGGACCTGAGCAAGACGCCAGAAGCTGGTTATGGCAGCGAAGTCACGATGTGGGGTCGCGCCTTCAATGGCGCCGTGTTGGGCATTGACGAGGTCGCACTGTGCGCCGGCACCGTGGGCTACGAATTGATGTGCGCCCTGGCGCCGCGCGTGCCGGTTGTGGTGCAGGATTGAGTGGCCCTTGTAAAGCTGCGGCTCAGGCGACGGTTTTTGCGGTGGACGCGGGTCTGGTGAGCAGGATGGATGGGTCGGTCAGGGTAATTGACTCAAGTGCGCTTGCGCAGCACTGGCCAGCTTTTCGTCAAAAGTGGCCAGCGGGCATTTCAGCTCGGCGGCGAGCCAGAGGTAAGACGCATCGTAGGCGCTGAGCTGGTAGCGCAGAGCGAGGGCCCAAACCTCTTGCGGCTTGACGGCGTGCAACTTGATGTCCATGGTGGCGTAGGTTTGCATGCCGACCACGGCCAGGTTTGGGTCGCCGCGCCGGTTCTTGTTCAAAGCAACGCTGGTGATCTCTATGTCAAGCAGATAGGGTGCATGCAGGCTGCGCCCGTCAATTCGCTGTAGCGCCTGGTCACGCCAGGGCTCGCTGAAAATCATGCCAGCCAGCGTACTGCAGTCGACCACCAATGGCGGGTGCAAGAGGTATTGCGCAGGCGGCTCGGCCACAAACAGTGAACGTACAGCGCCGTTCATCGCGAATCACGGTCTTCGCGGATGATGTCCACACCCAACTGTGAATCAGTTACTGGTTCCGGGTACAAAGCCCGCAACTCGGCGTCCACTTGCTGAACGGTCTTCCAGCCCTTGCGAACGAT
>CAYHDD010000823.1:0-1761 GCA_964355195.1 uncultured Rhodoferax sp.
CGGGTTGATCTTTTCACACTGGTCGAGCCAGTTCTTCTCCTGTTCGCTGAGCGCACTGCGCAAAAAGTCATCGGGGCCGAAAAACCCCAGAATCGCCAGGCGCCGCTCCTTCGGCCCACTGCCCGAAGGGGCGCAATGGTCGAACAGCAGCTTCTTGCGCAGCACGTTGTAGACCGTGCCCGACAGTGTGGCGCGCTCGCGCGGCCCGAGGCCACGGTTGTCACGGAAGAACCGCGCCACAATGGCATCGGTCGGATGGTCGAATTTGAGCGTCAGCCGGACCAGTTCGGAGCAGGCGTCAAGCAGGGCTTTGGGATGCATAGCGCGCGATTGTCCCACGGCGCCCTCGGCCCACCCACGCATCAATAGTCCCGCAACAAATCTGCAATCGCCTTCGGGTAAATCAGATGTTCCTGGCTCAGCACGCGCGCCGCCAGCGTCTGCGCCGTATCGCCTGGCAGCACCGGCACCACCGCCTGTGCCAGGATGGCGCCGTGATCGAGTTCGGCGGTCACCTGGTGCACGGTGGCACCGGCCACCTTGCAGCCTTCGTCCAGCGCGCGCTGGTGCGTGTGCAGCCCCGGGAAGGCGGGCAGCAGCGAGGGATGAATATTGAGCAGACGCCCGCTGTAGCGGCTGGTAAAGCCGGGTGTCAGGATGCGCATGAAACCGGCCAGCACCACCAGCGCCGGGCGGCCCGGCTCCTCGTAGCGGTCTATCGTTTGCGCCAGCGCGCCATCGAAGGCCTCACGCGAGGCGAAGGCCTGATGCTCCAGCACCTCGGTTGCGAGGCCATTCTTCGAGGCAAAAACCAGGCCAGCGGCGTCGACCTTGTTGCTGATGACGGCCACCACACGCGCCCCCAGTTTGTGCGCCCAATCGTCGCGTTGGGAGGATTTCACGATGGCCGCCATGTTGGAGCCGCCGCCTGAGATCAAAATAACGATGTTTTTCATACCGAGCCGAATTATGACCCTGCACCTTTCCAGCACCACTGAACGCCCTCCACTCACTGCGACACAGGCGCGCGTGCTCGGCACCCTGATGGAAAAAGCCCGCACCGTGCCCGACAGCTATCCGCTGACGCTCAATTCCCTGCTGCTGGGCTGCAACCAGAAGACCAGCCGCGAGCCCTTGATGGAGCTTGACGAGGCGCAGGTGGCCAGCGCGCTGGACAGCCTGATCGCGGCCGGCCTGGCGCGCTCGGTCAGCGGGGGGCGAAGCGCACGCTTTGAGCATAACTTTCAGCGCGGCATGGGTGTCTACGAACAGGCCGCCGTGCTTCTGGGCCTGTTGATGCTGCGCGGGCCGCAAACCGCCGGCGAACTGCGTCTGAACACCGAGCGCTGGTACAAATTTGCCGACATTTCCTCGGTCGAGGGCTTTCTGGAAGAGCTTCAAGACCGTCCGGTCGAGAAAGGCGGCGCGCTGGTGACCAGGCTCGAGCGCGGCGCCGGTACGCGCGAACCCCGCTGGGCGCATCTGCTGTGCGGAGCGGTCGATGCCACCGCAGACACGCCACGCGGCGCTGGTGGCGGCGGCGACCAAAACGAGCGTCTGACCCGACTCGAAGCTGAAGTGGCGCAGTTGCGTGCCACGCTGCAAACGCTGTGTCAGGAACTGGGCGTGTCACCACCTGGACAGCCCTGAGCGCACGACCGTGCTAAAAATCGGTCATAGTACGGATTGATTGGAGACCCGCACCGCGGGAGATTGGAAGCTTGCACTATGGATTTGGCCTTTACCCCTGAAGAGCAACTG
>CAYHDD010000824.1:0-1761 GCA_964355195.1 uncultured Rhodoferax sp.
CCAGCGCAATCGGCGTGTAGCTGCCGGCGATCAGCAGATAGATGGCGTTGTGATCGAGCACTTGCAGTATGGCCTTGGCACGCCGGTTGCGCACGCTGTGATAGATGGTGGACAAGCCGTAAGGCAGCACCAGGGTGGCGCCGTAAATGCCGAAGCTGACCCCTTTCACCAGGTCGCGCTGCATCACCGCGATGGTGACAAGAATCGACAGCCCGGCGATGGCCAGGGCGGCACCGACCAGATGCGTGACACTGTTGAATCTTTCACCTTGGTACATGGGCGCACCTCACTTCAGATTGTCGGCCTTGAGCGCTCTTCAATTCAGGCCCAGCCCATTTGCCGCAATCCCAGGCCGGCCAGAGCGCACGCCGCGATGACGGGTATGACGCCCGACTTGTAGCGCAGCAGGGCGATGGCTGCGGCCAGCGTCAATGCCAGTGCGATCCAGTCGACCCTGGCGTTGAAGCTGCCTGAGACCCCGCTGCGATAGGCAATATGGGCCAGAAAGAAGACGGCCAGGCTGGCGATAACGCCCACGACGGCAGCCGTGATGGCCGTCAGCGGCGCAGTGAATTGCAGCTTGCCATGGGTCGACTCCACCAGCGGCCCGCCGGCCAGAATAAACAGGAACGAGGGCAAGAAAGTGAACCAGGTCACCACCGCGGCAGCCAGGGCGGCACCCAAAAAGAGTGCGTCGGGGCCTAAAACTTGTTTGCTCCAGCCGCCCATGAAGCCGACGAAGGCCACGACCATGATGAGCGGACCGGGGGTCGTCTCGCCAAGCGCCAGGCCGTCCATCATTTGTGGCCCGCTCAGCCAGGCGAACTGCTCCACCGCACCCTGGTAAACGTAAGGCAAGACGGCGTAGGCGCCGCCGAAGGTCAGCAGCGCGGCCTTGGTAAAGAACCAGGCCATTTGGGTCAGTGCGCCCTGCCAGCCCTGCCACGACACGAGGGCGCCGATAGGCAACAGCCAGAGCAGGCTCCCCCACGCCAGTGCACCCATCAAGCGCGACTTCTTGAAGCATGCGTGTGACGGGGTGGGCGTGTCATCGTCAATCAGGGCAGGTCGCCGCCTCGCCAGGTTGCTTTTGGTGGCGCCATGCCCGCCCCCAGTCAAGAATTGCGAGGGCGACAATCGCTGACCGAACCAGCCGACCAGTGCAGCCGCGAGCACGACCCAGGGGAACGGGACACCCAGGAAGGAGATGGCACAGAAACTGCCCGCAGCGATGACCCAAAGAAGCGGAGCTGTTGCCGGTTGTCTGAGCGATCTGGAGCCGATCCGATGCACCGCCTGTAGCACGATGGCGGCTACCGCCGGTTTGATGCCGTACAACAGGCCCAGCACCCACGGCAACTGGCCGAACGCCACGTAGACCCAGCTCAGGCCGATCAGGAGAATGAGTGAGGGCAGCACAAAGAGAACGCCGGCCACGATGCCGCCCCAGCTACGGTGCATGAGCCAGCCGATGTAGGTGGCGAGTTGTTGCGCCTCCGGGCCGGGCAGCAGCATGCAGTAATTCAGTGCGTGCAGGAATCGACTTTCCGAAATCCAGCGCCGCTCCTCCACCAGCTCACGGTGCATGATGGCGATTTGTCCCGCCGGACCACCAAAACTGACGAAGCCGAGCTTGAGCCAGAACTTCAGGGCCTCGACGAACGACACGACAGGCGCCGCTTGGTCGCCACCGGCGCCCGCCACGGGCTTGGCGTCTGCTTGGCGCGCGTTCATGCCGACGCCCGCTTGTGTTGCTGGTTC
>CAYHDD010000825.1:0-1758 GCA_964355195.1 uncultured Rhodoferax sp.
CGTCAATGTCAATCGCCTGGTAAAAGGCCTGACGCACGCGCTTGTCCTTGAACGGGTTCTTTCCCTTCACATTGGAAAACAGCAATTCGTCGCGCTTTTGGTCCATGCCCAAAAAGATCACGCGCAATTCAGGGCCTTGCATGACCTTGAGCTTGGCCGTGCCCTTGACACGCTCCACATCCTGCACCGGCACCGGCTCCATCAGATCAATCTCGCCGGACAAGAGCGCCGCCAGGCGCGTGGCATCGTTCCCGATGGGCGTGAAGATCACCTCATCCACATTGCCGTCGATCTTGCCCCAGTAATTGCCATTGCGCACAAAGGTCGAACGTACGCCTGGCTGACGTTCGCGCAGGCGATACGGGCCGGTGCCGTTGGCACGGAACGAAGCCGCATTTTCAATGCCTTTGCGCCGATCCACCGGCTTGGTCGCCTGGTTCGTTTCGCACCATTTCTTGCTCATCATGTACCAGCCGGTAAACAGCTCCGGCAGGATGGGGAACGGTGCATTGGTCACGAACTCAAGGCTGTGATCGTTGATTTTCTTGATCTCCTTGATCTGACCGACATAGCCCTTCATGTCGGAGCCGGCGTCCTTGGCACGCTCGAAATTGAAAATCACATCGTCTGCGGTGAAGGGCGTGCCATCGTGAAACTGCACGCCTTTGCGCAGGTTGAAGCGCCAGACCGTAGGTGCCGTCTGCTTCCAGTCGGTGGCCAGCGCTGGCGTGAGCTTGTAGTCGCGCCCGCGTGTCACCAGCGGTTCGTAGACGTTGCCGGTCACGGTCAATTGCAAGGACTCGTTGAGCGAGTGCGGGTCCATCGACAAGGCATCACCCTGGTTGGCGATGCGCAGAGTTGCCGCAGACGCACCCAGGCTCATCGTGACAAGCGCCATGGCGAGAGGTGTCAGAACAGTTCTAAATTTCATAGTTGTCTCCGGTTAAAAGGTTTCAAGTCAAACAAGCTCGTAGAACAGATCACAGGGTCGCACCGCGATTCGGTTCTGCCCACAAGCAACTAAACTGGCATGCCCTGCTCCACCAGACTGGCATGCAAGGCTGCCCCCAAAGGCAAGATCTCGTCGTTGAAGTCGTACCTGCTATTGTGCAGGAAGCGCCCACCTGCACCGCAGTCGGCATCTTGCCCGATGCGCATGTAGGCGCCGGGCTTGACCTGGAGCATGAAAGAAAAATCTTCGGCCCCCATGCTCGGCTCCAAATCGCGCACCACCCGCTCTGCCCCGACCAGGCTCTGCGCTACGTCGCCGGCAAAGCCGGCCTCGACTGCGCTGTTGATGGTGGCCGGGTAGGAGCGTTCATACTCAACGCTGGCCGTGGCACCAAAAGCCTGGGCCACCGCGCCGCACAGCTCGCTCAGGCGCCGCTCAATCAAGGCCTGCACTTCCGGCTTGAAGGTGCGCACGGTGCCCACCAGGGTGGCGCTACCCGGTATCACGCTCATGGCACCGAGCTCACCAGCGCGCAGGGCACACAGGCTGATAACCGCGCTGTCGATGGGTCTGACGTTTCGCGACACGATGCTCTGCACGGCCGTGATGATGTGCGCGGCCACCAGCACCGGGTCCACCGTCTGGTAGGCGTGTGCACCATGCCCGCCTCTGCCAGTGATTTCGATCACGATGCGGTCAGCGGCGGCCATCATCGGCCCGGCGTTGACGCCCACCGTGCCCGGCGGCATAGCGGGCGAGTTGTGCATGCCAAACACCGACTGCACCGGGAAGCGCTCAAACAGGCC
>CAYHDD010000826.1:0-1756 GCA_964355195.1 uncultured Rhodoferax sp.
ACGCGGCGCCATTTCCGGCGCCAGTGAATATGGGTAAGGTCACCTACACCGACACCTGGCTGTGGCACAAGAGTGGCAACTTTCAGCTTGACACCCTGACTGAGGGTCAGAATTAGATGGCGCGGGGATTGTGTTCACGCCCCGACGGAAACTGCGCAAAATTCGACTAACCTCGGCACATGAGACAAGACGTTTTTTGAAGCAGGCAGATGCTAGTGTTTGACCCCGATGTAGTTCGTGATGCTTCGCGGCGTGCACGGTTGCAAGCTCGCACACTAGACGCGGTTTTGGTTGAACAAGCCGGTGTGGCCGCTGAAGACGTATTGGCTGGACTCGGCCGCAGCTTTCACTACCCGGTTTGCCGAATTGACGCTGGTACTGATGCGCTGGTTGATCTGAACACGCTTGGGCTGGCCGACGGCCGCCGCTTGTGCGCATTGGTGATTCGACGCGACGACGCCAGTGTTCTTCTCTTTGTCAACCCGACCGATGAAGGACTGCAACGCTGGGCCGACGCCCATGGGATTGCGGTCGGCGCGCGGGAGATCGTCCTTGAATCCGAGTTGCTGTCGGTTCTGGCACGCGTGGAAGCCGCTGCTTCTGCATTGCCCGGAGTACTGGAGCACGCATTCTTGAACGATGCGCGCAAGTCGGGTGTCGAAGAAATCTCCCTGGCCCGCATTGACGAGACCGCCAGCCCCGTCATCCGCCTCATCAACTCCACGCTGTTCGACGCCATGGGTGTCGGCGCCTCGGATATTCATCTCGAAGCGGCTGCCAGCGGGCTGGTGGTGAAGTACCGCATTGATGGCGTGATCACCGAGGCCGGGCGCTTTCCCGGAGCCGAGCTCAATGAGCAGGCCATTTCGCGCGTCAAGGTGATGGCCGAGCTTGACATCACCGAGCGCCGAACGCCGCAAGACGGACGCTTCAAGGCGCGCATCCGCGAGCGCGACATTGACTTCCGCGTCTCCATCATGCCCAGCATCTATGGCGAAGATGCCGTCATCCGCATCCTCGACAAAGAATACCTGAGCGATCAGCTGGCAGGGCTCACGCTCAACCACCTGGGCTTTGATGCCACGCCGCTGGCCATCATACGCAGCCTGGCGGCCAAACCGCATGGCATGCTGCTGATCACCGGCCCCACCGGCAGCGGCAAAACCACCACCCTGTATGCTGCCATTACCGAGATCAACGACGGCGCCAGCAAGATCATCACCATTGAAGATCCGGTTGAATACCAGGTGCCTGGCGTGCTGCAAATTCCAGTGAATGAACGCAAGGGGCTGACCTTTGCGCGCGGGCTGCGTTCCATCTTGCGGCACGACCCCGACAAGATCATGGTCGGTGAAATCCGCGACCCCGAAACCGCGCAGATCGCCGTGCAGGCGGCGCTGACCGGCCACTTGGTGTTCTCCACCGTGCACGCCAACAACGTGTTTGACGTGCTGGGCCGCTTCGAGCACATGGCGGTTGACCCCTACACCTTTGTCTCGGCATTGAACGGCATCGTGGCGCAGCGCTTGGTGCGGGTCTTCTGCACCCATTGCGCCGGCAAGGGCTGTGCCGACTGCCGTGGCACCGGCTTCAAGGGTCGGCGTGCCATTGGCGAATGCCTGGTGCTTGATGACGAGTTGCGCGAGATGATTGCCGTCCGCGCCCCGATCCGCAGCATTAAGGAAGCCGCACGGCAACGCGGTACGCGCCTGCTGCGCGAATCGGCCGAAGAGATGGTGCGGCTAGGGCTGACCAG
>CAYHDD010000827.1:0-1753 GCA_964355195.1 uncultured Rhodoferax sp.
CTGTGCACATGGGTGCAGGCCAGGCTGTGGGCATCATCGACAACCCCATCCAGCGCGAGCGCCATACCGGACACCCGTGTTTTGCCGGTTCCGGCATTAAGGGCGCCGTGCGCCATGGCTTCAAGGCATTGAGAGGCGATGAAGCTCTGGCCGGTCGTTTGTTCGGACCGGATGCTGGCAGCAGTGAGCTGCATGCGGGTGCCCTGAGCTTTGGTGATGCCCAACTTGTGGCGCTGCCGATACGCAGCCTCAAAGGTGGCTACGTCTATGCGACGTGCGCGCAAGCACTGGCGCGTAGCCAGCGCCTGCTTGGGCTGGTCAGCAAGGCGGGGACGTGGACAGTGCCGCCGGTTGTCGCTGAAGGACAGTGTCTGCTGGCCAACCCAGCGCTGCTCTCTGGCGACAAACTGCACCTGGAAGCCTTTGAGTATGTTGCCAAAGTTTCGCAGGACCTGCCCGCTATCGCTGCCGATCTCGCCGCGAGCGGCCTGCCGTCTGGCGACGGCTATGCCTTCTTTGCCGAGAAGCTGAAAACCGACCTCGTCATCCTCTCGGATTCCGACTTCTCGTATTTCGCGCAACACGCCATGCTGGTCGAGCCGCATGTTCGGATTGACTCGGAGACCGGTACTGCCAGCGATGGCGGCTTGTTCTACACCGAAAACCTGCCGCCCGAATCGCTGATGATCGCGCCGCTGATGGCCAGCCAAACGCGCAGTGGCAAAGACACACTGCCGGCAGAAGTCGTGATGAGCCAGATCAAGGCCGTGCTGCATGGTCGCTTGTTGCAGATGGGCGGCGATGCCACCACCGGGCGTGGCTTGGTCGTGGCCAGCGTGGTGGAGGGCTGATCATGGCAACCATTTCGCTGAACAACGACAAGCCGGTCGCCGCGACGCAGACCCTGGAACAACAACGGGCGCAGGATGCGTGGAAAGCCGCTGAGCGCTACACCAAAGATCACGTGAATGTTGCCAAGGGTTTGCCCGCACTCATCATGAACAGCGGGCTGATGCAAGTGCTGGCTTTCTGCCACGAAAAGGGCGGGGCCAACAGTCTGGTGGCCGACCAATTGCGTGCCTGGCTGTGCAAACGCATGGGCAGTGACCGCGATCCCGGTTTTGAAGACTTTATGCAGGTGCTGATGAAAGCCAAGCCCGCTGACTTTCAGGCCACCACCGCCGAAGCTTTCGCCTGGCTGCGCTGGTTGCGCCAGATGGCCCCCGCCCGCGTGAAGGGAGATTGAGATGCCGGTTGCTGCCCTACCCGCTTATCTGGGTCAAGATTTCAAGGATGCCTCGCCGGGCATGCGCTTTGGGATGTATCTCAAACTCTGGGGTGTCAATACGCGTTCAAACAGCCTGTTGTGGAAGACACATGACCTGACATATGAAGTTCGCGGTGCCAACCAACAGGAGCGTGAACTGAAAGAAGAAAACAAGACCACAGCACTTGGGGCAGCAACGAGTTTGACCCCTCGGGATAGAAAGATTTTGACCTCGCTGCTCGATCGTCAACGCGCCTCTTTTTCGAGTTCATCTTCCGAGTCCGCGCGCTTGTCGTTCGACGCAATCGCCATCGCCCCTTTCACCACCGGCCTGGGCAACGAACACCCGCTGGAAAACGGCTTTGCCTTCCTCAATCCCTATGGCTTGCCGTATCTGCCTGGCAGTGGGGTCAAGGGTGTTCTGCGCCAGTCTGCGCGGGAATTGGCGTCGGGCGAGTGGGGTGACACGCGCGGCTGGACGGCAGA
>CAYHDD010000828.1:0-1752 GCA_964355195.1 uncultured Rhodoferax sp.
CTGCCAGCCTGGGAGGCGTTTGTTGCCGAATTGCCAGACGCCAACCGAGCAGGGTCGCTGAGCGAGATGCTTCAGCAGGCCGCCGGGACGGCAGGCATAACCCCGTTGGGTGAAAAGGGTGATGTCGTCAACTACGACCCGCTGTCGCATCACCTGGTAGCAAAAGAGGGTGACTCGCCCGGGCAGGTGCGCATCGTTCGACCGGGAGTGCAAGTGAGGCGGCCAGATGGGTCAGCACGCGTTTTGGTCTCGGCGTTGGTCGCGGCTGTGTAGGCAGTAGTCCGAAATCCTTCAAAAGATCTTAATTCAGGGGGCAGGCAACTATGAGTGGAGCACTGTGCATTGACTTTGGAACCAGCTCTATTCGAGCCGTTCGCAGGCTTCCCAATGGGAGGCTCAAGACGCTGGACATTGGTCGGGTGACGAAGTCCAAGCTCGACGATGCATCGATCCGCAGCGAGATTCATGTTGATGAGCATGGGCGATACATCCGGTACGGCGAGCGGGCAGTCGTTGCACGGAGTGATGCCAGCACACCCTCTCTCTACGAGGCAAGCCCGAAGCTCTGGCTCACGGAGCCAGGCCGCCTGGGTGAGGCCGCCGCACCTGGTTTGGGTGTGACGCGTGAGCAGCTACTCGCGGGCCTCCTGGCCTACGGCATTCGCGCGGCCGCTGACGCCGATGAAATCTGTGAGTCGACGTTGAAGGGTATCGACATTCGAATCGCCCACCCCGTCTGGCCGGCACACGTCAAGACGGCGGCTAACGCAGCGCTGGCTCGTATCTGCGCCCAGGCCCGGCAGATGGCGTTCCACCGAGATTGGGGTACGGTAACTGTGACGTCTCTGCTGGAGCACGTCCAAGTACCAGCCACTCCGCGCCCCGGTACCGTCGATGTGGTCGAACCTGTTGCTGCGGCTGCAGAACTGCTCCCCAGCGAGGAGAACCTGGTTCGGATGTGCGTGGTCGTTGATGTGGGCGCGGGTACCACCGACATAGGTCTCTTCCTTTCTCTGGTTCCGGATGGCACTTCACAGGTCCGCACCAAGCTCTATCGAATGGGGCAACCGGTCAGCGTTTTCAAGGCGGGTAACGTCGTAGACACCATCGTTCTAAAACTCCTTGAGGGCCGTGCAAACAAGCCGAGCGCGACAGCATTGGCAGATGTTCGCGCTCGAATCCGGGGCATAAAGGAGACCTTATTTAGGGACGGGCTGATACAGGAGTTGGGCTGCGATGTTCGTCTGACGGACCTTGAATCGCACCCTGACTCCAAGGCCATGGCCGCAGAGATTCGCGCCGAGTTCCTCAGGTTGGTGCTTGACAACGAGGCGGCGATTGCCAACTGGCTGGACAAGCATGTTCACTCGGTGAAGCGCTTGGATGTTGTCATGGCCGGTGGCGGGGGAAGCATCGACTTTGTCCTGAAAGCGATCAACAAGCCAGTGCCAATCGGCCACAGGACGGTGCAGGTGAAGTTAACGATTCCGGGCGAGCGTGCTGGGATCAATACGTTTGGCGCATCACGCGGGCGGATGGCAGTTGCCTTGGGCGGCGCAAGTAACGACTACGACAATCTCGTACACGAGCAGCCTAAAGTCACCACTATTCGACGTGGATCGTTGTGATCAGGCCGCAAATGTCTTGTGAAGGAACAGACGATGCAGCCAGGTGACAAAGTTCGACTCATAGCCAACCCAGGGCGGGTGGGCATTTTGGGAAACGAGACAGACGGACCTCCGCATCGCCTTC
>CAYHDD010000829.1:0-1749 GCA_964355195.1 uncultured Rhodoferax sp.
AGCATCCGCTGTTCATCCTTTACACCTCGGGCTCGACCGGCAAGCCCAAAGGCGCCTGTCTGACCCAATCGAATCTGGTCGAAAACGCCTGGTGGCTGGCGCGGCGTCTCGGGTTTGAGAGCGGCCGTTTCCTGATCAACCTGCCGGTAAACCACGCCGGCTGCATTTCCGACACCACCTTGGTCGCCTTGCTGAACGGCGACACGCTGGTCTTCATGGCGGCGTTCGATGCGGTCGAAGCGGCGCGCCTGGTGCGCGATGAACAGATCACGACCCTGGGGCAAGTGCCGACGCAGTACCAGATGATGCACGCCGCCGGTGTTCTCGGCCCTGAATTTCTGGGCTCGGTCAAACACCTGGGCTGGGGCGGCGCCGCCATGCCCGGCGGCCTCATCGCCCTGCTTTCCAACTTCATCCCGGATCTGTTCAATAGTTACGGACTGACCGAATCCTCGGGTACGGTCACCATCACGCCGCCCGGCGCAACTGCCGAGCAATTGGCCCAGACGACCGGCATGCCCGTGTTTGAGGGAGCAGTCCGGATTGTCGATGCCGACGGCGAAGACGTGAAGCGCGGTGACTCCGGCGAAGTACAGATCCACGGGCGCCATGTGTTTGCCGGCTATCTGAGAAACGAAGCTGCGAACAGTCAATCATTGTCAGCCGATGGTTGGCTGAGGACGGGTGACACTGGGCTGTGGACTGCCGACGGCAGCTTGCAACTGGTTGGTCGCATGACGGAAATGTACAAATCCGGCGGTTACAACATCTATCCACGTGAAATCGAGGCAGTACTCGAATCGCACCCTGGGGTTGCGATGGCTGCAGTGATCGGTGTCGATGACCCGCTGTGGGGAGAGGTCGGCTACGCGTTCGTGCTTGCGTCGGCTGGCGACCTCGACAGTGCCAGTCTGATCACACTATGCCGCGAACGACTGGCAGCGTACAAGGTGCCAAAAGTCATTGAAGTGCGGACTGAGCTACCGCTGCTGCCGATTGGAAAGATTGACCGCAAACAACTCGCAAGCCTTATCGCAGAGGAGGTACAAGCGGTGTCGGGCGGCACGGGCAGCGCCGACCAGTCTGATGCCCTCAGGGTCTAATCCAATAGCAAGAGACATCGGCCGCCATGCTCACACTTCGCTTGTGGTCGGTGCGGCATGCCGTGGGTCTGCGCCGGGTGTATGCCTCGATCTCCAGAGTCGCGCCGCTAATGGCGCCGCTGGCACGCGCCCTCGGCTGGCGACGAAGCGCGAACGTGTTGCGTCCTCTAGAGCGCGCCGCCAAAGGCTTGTTATTTGACTGCCGCATGTGCGGCCAATGCGTGCTGTCCGCCACCGGCATGGCGTGCCCCATGAATTGCGCCAAGGAGATGCGCAACGGCCCTTGCGGCGGTGTGCGCGCCGACGGGCATTGCGAGGTGCAGCCGACGCTGCCCTGTGCCTGGGTGCAGGCCACTGTTGGCGCCAAGCGCATCGCGAGCGATCATCTGGCGCACCCGATGCCGCTGCTGCCGGCGCTGGACCAGCGTATGCGCGGCAGCTCCAGCTGGGTGGCCTTGCTACAGGGGCGCCCGGAGCCGGCTTTTGCGTCGCCGCTGGAGCCGCGCGTTACGCCCGACGCACAGCAGGGTGTACTGGAACGCGCCTGCAACTCGGGCCGCTTCGTCGTCACCGTCGAAGTGGCGCCACCCGATTCGGCCAACCCGCGCGCCTTGTTGGCACGGGCTGCCAAATTCGAGGGCCTGGG
>CAYHDD010000830.1:0-1736 GCA_964355195.1 uncultured Rhodoferax sp.
ACATCACCGAATACATCAGCAAGAACACCGTCATCCCGCATCTGCTCGAACAGGCACGCGAACGCTGCAAGGTTGCCTTCGACGGCGACACGTCGGTGTGGTCACTGCTCAAGGCGGACCCCAACCGCTACATCTACCCGGCCATGAAAACCGGCGTCATCGATGTCAGCGGCAATCCGGTGCCTGCGTCCGTGTTGCCCGACTTTGTGCAAACGGGCATGAACGACCCCATGGCGCGCATGTTCGAGCGCCGCTACAACCTGGGTGAAGCCGTCTTTCACGTTGCGGCCAGCAATGGCGAAGCGCAGCGCGGTACCCTGCCCACCGAGACCTGGCGTGAGTATGTAGAGCGCCGCAGCCGTTGCCTGGCGGTGCGCGACAAGCTGGCCAGGGGTGAAGTGAAAAGCGCAGATGATCTCATCACTCTGAATCTCGACATCCGCCAGTTCATGCAGGATGTGATTGACACCTGTACCAGCCCTGACCTGTTGCGCGCCGTCTGGCAAGCCATCGTCGGGCGCATACCGGAAAAGGCCAACGAAAAGTTCCGCCACGGCATCGCCATTCTCGACCCCACCTGCGGCTCGGGCGCTTTTCTTTTCGCCGCCCTCAACGTGCTGGAACCGCTCTATGAAGCCTGCCTCGACCGCATGGAAGGCTTTATTGAGGATGCCCGCCGTCGCCCCTCGCCCGCAAGCGGGAGAGGGGTTGGGGGAGAGGGCGCGTTTGCCGATTTCATCAAAGTGCTGGAAGAAGTGGGGCACCATCATTCGCGCAGCTACTTTATTTACAAGAACATCATCCTGCACAATCTCTTCGGCGTGGACATCATGGCCGAGGCGGTCGAAATCTGTAAGCTGCGTCTCTTCCTCAAGCTGGTGTCGCAAGTGGATGCCGGGCGCGAACTGGAACCGCTGCCCGACATCGACTTCAACATCCGCGCCGGCAATACGCTGGTCGGCTATGCCACAGAGGCGCAGTTCGACGCCGCCAACACGCTCGCCAGCGACCAGTTGCACCGCGCCGAGATCAAGGCCAGCACCGCTGACCTGGCCGACGCGTTTGATTTCTTCCGTACACAGCAGACCGTCCACGGCGGCAAGGTCACGGCGGACGACAAACGCAAGCTGCGCGACAAGCTGAACGACCTGAGCCTGGAACTGGATCGCTATCTCGCTCACGATTACGGTATCGACCCGGACAAGAAGAAAGCGTTCGCCGCATGGCGTACCAGCCACCAGCCCTTTCACTGGTTCGCGGAGTTCTACGGGGTGATGAGGGAGGGTGGTTTTGATGTGGTGATTGGGAACCCGCCCTGGAAGGAGTATTCAGCCGTTCGGCAGTTTTATACCGTCAACGGGTATGCCACCGAGTCTTGCGGCAATCTCTATGGGCTTTGCACCGAGCGAAGTCTTGCGCTGTGTCATGAAGCTACGCGTTTCAGCTTCATTGTGCAGTTGCCGATCGTCTGTTCTTCGCGCATGGAAACCGTGCGAGAAACCTTGAGGAACGCGAGCGCAGTGGTCTGGGCGACAACATTCGACGACCGTCCTGGCAAATTATTCGATGGACTTCAACACTGTCGTTCGACAATTTTCTTCGTAAAGCGCGGCAGATCAAACGTAATAACCTGGACGACGCGCTACCAGAGATGGCCTACCGTGAATCGCGGCGTACTGTTTGCAGCGATGCACTTTGTTGCCGAAGCGGATAGCAAGCAGCCCGGACGAATCATC
>CAYHDD010000831.1:0-1733 GCA_964355195.1 uncultured Rhodoferax sp.
TCCTCTCGCAGTTCCCCTGCCAGTCGAGGCGAAATGGTTTGCGCCACTACCGGTGGGCAACACACCACTCTGGGCGCCGGCGCGCTTGCGCGGGGAATTCGGCGCCCCCGGGCTTTGGCTGAAGGACGATACCTGCAACCCTTCCGGCTCCTTCAAGGACCGCGCCTCCTGGTTGGTAGCGGCCTTCGCGAAGCAACATGGCATGCCGGAAATTGTTTTGGCATCCACCGGCAACGCTGCGTCCAGCATGGCGGCGGTAGGGGCCGCGGCCGGTCTGCGCATCAAGGTCTTTCTGCCCGCCAGCGCGCCAGTTGCCAAACGCATTCAGGTACTGCAGTACGGCGCTGAATTGGTCAGCGTCGTTGGCAACTACGATTTGGCGTTTGACCTCTCGCTGGACTACTCCAGACGCAGCGGCTCGCTATCGCGCAATACCGCCTACAACCCGCTCACCATCGAAGGCAAGAAAACGGTCGCCTTCGAGATCGTGTCCGACCTGCAACGCGCCGGGGCCGGTGCACCGGAACACGTCTTCGTGCCGGTCGGCGACGGCGTCATTCTGGCCGGCGTCTACCGTGGTTTTGAAGACCTGCAGAAGCTCGGTCGCATCCAGAAGATGCCTACTGTCTGGGCCTGTCAGGCCGAGGGCTCCAGCGCCATCGCGCGGGCCCTGAATACGCCGCACAGCGCGTCCGACCCGTTCGGGCCAGCTCAGGCGTCAAGCACGCTGGCCGACTCGATTTCGGTCGATGTGCCGCGCAATGGACAACACGCGCTGGCCAAGCTGCGCCGCTACCAGGGCAAGGCGCTCACCGTCACCGACGATGAGATTCTGGCTGCTCAAAGAACGCTGTCCTCACACAGCGGCCTGTTTGCCGAACCCTCGTCGAGCGCGGCCTTCGCCGCCTGGCTCAAGGTGCGCGCCTTGATCCCACCCGACGAGACTTGCGTACTGCTCATCACCGGCTCTGGCCTGAAGGACGTTGCCGCAGCGGCACGCGGCCTTGGCCTTTAACCATGACAACCCGAAGGAAGACCCATGATTGACCTCAACATCAACGCCGACCAGCGGCACAAGAACATCCAGCGTTGCCGTGAGAAAGACATCATTCTGCCGACCTACGCGCAGATGCGAAACCCGGCGCTGATCCCCGATGCCGTGAAGGCCGAGCTGGCCAATGTGGGCCTGTGGGACGTGCATGTGCGCAACCTGTTTCGCATCAACTGGCACAACCAGCCGAAGGAGCAAGGTGGCGGCTTCGGCGGCGTCAACTATCTCGAATTGCCACGCGCCATCACCGGCACCAAGGCGCGCATCGTCGGTCTGGTCGGCAAGTGGTTTCCGACCGGTGCGCACAAAGTAGGTCCGGCCCTGTCCTGCCTGCTGCCCGAGCTCGTCACCGGGCGCTTTGACCCGACCACCAAGAAGGCAGTCTGGCCGAGCACCGGAAACTACTGCCGTGGCGGCGCCTTCGTTTCGCGCCTGTTGTCGTGCCCCAGCGTCGCGATCCTGCCCCAGGGCATGTCGAAGGAACGCTTTGAATGGCTGCACACGATGGCCGAAGAGGTGATTGCCACACCCGGCTGCGAGTCGAACGTGAAGGAGATTTTTGACAAGTGCATCGAGCTCGAACGCACGCGCCCGGAAGCGGTCATCTTCAACCAGTTCGACCAATTGCCCAACTCGCTCTGGCACTACAACGTGACCGGGCCAGCGATGGAAGAAGTGTTCC
>CAYHDD010000832.1:0-1730 GCA_964355195.1 uncultured Rhodoferax sp.
AGCAGGAATGCGATCCCCGCGGTGACGATGATCACGTCGAAGGCGAGCCTCGGATGTCTCTCTTTCGTGCTGGCCATACGCTGGGTGCCGTTAACGTGCCGGCTCAGGCACGGCGCGGGCAGGACGCCCGACATGGAACAGAAGGCCCATCGCGCCGTTGCCTGAAGCCGCCGGGTTGGGCCGTTTTGGTTTCAATCCCCCCATTTTGCTCGCTTGGTAAATATAATGATGAACGCAACCCCGCTGAGGAGGACGCCATTTGCAATCATGACAGCGGCCTCGGTCTGCCACGCGAGCGGAAGCACGCCGCAAAGCATACCTGCAGGAAGATGCGTGATGAACAACAGCATGCTGGCTGGGCCGTCCCCGCCAACGCGGAGGTCGAAACCACCCGCCGCTAGGAGCAGCAGCTCCAAAAGAACTCCCGCGAGCAGGGCCAGGCAAATTGTTGGTATCTTCTTCATAGTCGCTAGTTCGCCCAACGCCAAAACTCACTCGCGCCGCGTCGCTGGCGTCCAATATACACCAGGTGCGTCATCGCGGCGTCGAGTGCAGTGATTCGTTATGCGCCGGTGTGCGAATATTCTCGCCGACCTCGAGTGGTCCACTGCTGAGTTGCACTTCCGGCCCCGGCTTGTTCGGCAGCGAGCGTAAGGACCAAAAGCACAGCGGCTGTAGCGGCGACCACAGTCTGAGGCGGCACATTCTGGAAATCGCGCGCTCCCTCACGCTGGCGGTTTCGACAGCAAAGCCGCATTGCCAACTCAGAGTGTCGGGAGGGAGGCAGACCCAAAAGGTCGCGTTGGAGCCCGGACGAAGCACCGAAGTCCCACCAGTAAAGCGCGGGGCCAAGTAACCGTTTGTGGAACCCTGAGCAGTCTGCGCTGTGGCCCAGCCATAGGGCTCATCACACCAAGCACCGTAGGCGATGCTCGACTCGCCTTCGTTCTTCAGCTTCATGCGAGCTACAAGCCATCTGCCCCGTCCAGGATAGACAAAAACGTTGGTGTCTGGGTTGGACATGGTGAAGTTGGTGTACCCAAGCAAGGTGATGCTTGCTGCTGGCGCCGAAGACGGTGGATGCTGCCACGCCAACGCCAACAACAAAGCGAAACAGGCAGCAACGATGCCTAGCGCAAAGACAATGACCTTACGCGCACGCATAACGACCCATATCACTGGCGGCGGGCAAACGGTGTCGGATATGCAAACAAGACGGAATCCCGCCGTCCAGTGAATGTGCCGGGTTGGGCATCATGGGCTTATTTTACGGAATACCAACAGGTTAGTCTCCCACGAGTGGGATGAATTCAGCACCATTTCCCGGCCATCCATCCGCACGATGCGCTGCCGGTGTGTGACCGGGACTGGTGCATTCGTCTCGCTGCTCTTGGTCATGGTATCGATGACGAAACCCTCTCTGACCTCGAGCGTGCCTTCGATTTCAAATGCTAGCGGTATCTGGTTGGTCCCCATGGTCACACCGTGGCAGATGTATCGACCGTCTGATGCAACACTGGTCTTGCTTTCGAAATGCCAGCCATTTGGTTTGTCGACCTCGTATAGCCAGGTTCCAACAGGAAATGGTGTTTTCTTTTCTACGCCGCAACCTGCCAGAACCAAGGCAATCGACAGTCCCTGAAGAGCGCTTTTCATAAGGACTGCCACGATGCCCAACGCTCAGCATGAGCCGTGGAAGCCAGCCGCCGCTGAGCACTAATCAGTGACCG
>CAYHDD010000833.1:0-1726 GCA_964355195.1 uncultured Rhodoferax sp.
GCTGTAGGTGATGTTGGCCTGCGCCTGGTTGTTGTAGGCGACCGCGGCAACGCCGTAGGTCGGGTCGGTTGCCAGATCGACCAGCAGTTTGGTCGCGTTCAAAATGATCTGGCCACGCGCGCCGGTACCGTAATACGCAAACATTTGACCCAAGGCGTCGAGCAAGGTGGTGTATTCACCGCTGGTCGTCACGGTGGTCGTCGTGACGCCCAGATTGTCCATCACCAACTTGGCCAAAGCGCTATTGCTTGTGCCGGAAAATTGTGCTGCCAGGGAGGCTGCAAAGGCAGACTCGCCTTTGCTGGCTATCTGGGCCGTGTAACTGACCAAGTCAGCATTGCTAGGTGCCTTGCCGTAGAGAGCCTAGTACATCCGGACCGCAATGTCGTTGCCGCTCAGAACGGTTGCGGCCTTCGCCACGGGCCGGGGCACACTGGTCTGTACCGTGGACTCGACCGGCGCGGAAACTGAAATTGCACTGCCTCCTCCACACCCAGCAAGCATCCAAGAGATTAGGACAATCACGAGAAGCTTCACTTTGAACTCCTGTTATGGCTGCCAATCTGACGCGCGACTCCATCCAGCAACAACCAGCCAAGTTCTGTTGAATGCGATGACGCAAAGAACATCCGCGCGGTGGTGGACTTCAAGGACTGAAACGCTGTCGACTCGAGAGTCAAACCCGTAGACCGGCGCTGCATTAACCCTTCCATCCGTAGGGTATCCTATACCTCAACAATGCCTTGCACAAGAAAAACCCCGCTCTCCGTGCGTATTGAGGGCAATAGCTATCGCGCCCAGGGTCAGGTCGAAATCTAGAAGCGGTCCTCAACTCAGGTCTGGATTGGCTGCGAAAACGGTGTTTGCAGCCCAAAACCCATCCGTATTTCCAGACCGGGACTCTAAAAGAACAAATTTTGCATGGCCAACGTGTGGGGTGGCAGGGCGACCGCAGACCTGAGCGCCGCTATAGCGTGACGGTGAACGTAGTGCCCTGGCCGACCACGCTTTTCAACTCGATGCTGCCCCCATGCAAAGCGACAGACTGCTTGACTATCGCCAAGCCCAAACCGGTTCCGGCAATCGAGCCAACATTGCTGGCACGGTGAAAGGTCTCGAACAGGTGTCCGAATTCATCAGCAGGAATACCGATACCCTGGTCAGATACTTCAAACTCGGTTTGCCTGTCACCGCGAAAAACCCTCAAGCGTACCTCGCCACCACTTGGCGAGTACTTGATCGCGTTGGACAGCAGATTGCCGAAGATATGGCGCAGCAACTTTTCATCGTACTGACCCACGAGGGCCTCTGACGAAGTTTCCAAGACGACCTGGCACTGGCTGTTGGGCTGCTGACCTTGAGCCTCCGTGACCAGGTTCCGGCAGAGTGATTTCAGATCGAGCTCCTGCGGGTTGAAGTCGAACATTTGCGCCTCGGCCTTGCCCAGTAGCAGAACGCGATCAAGCATGCGTGTCATCCGGTGAACGCTGGATTCGATGGTGTTAAGTATCTTTTGCCGCTCAGCAGTCGGCAGGCGCTCACTGTAATGCTTGAGCAAATCCTGCGACGAAAGAATGCTGGCCAGAGGCGTGCGAAACTCATGGCTGGTCATCGCGACAAAACGCGCACGCAACTCATTGAGTTCAGCCTGTTTAAGCAAGGCTCGATGGGTATCATCTTCGGCTTTTTTACGCTCCGTGATGTCCAGGAAGGTCCAGATTACGCC
>CAYHDD010000834.1:0-1725 GCA_964355195.1 uncultured Rhodoferax sp.
TTTCGCAAGCTGAGCTTTGGCTACGGCGAGCGCAATGTGCTGGAAGAAGTTTCGCTGCAGCTGCCGCGGGGCAAGGTCACGGCGCTCATTGGCCCGATGGGGGGTGGCAAGACGACAACGCTGCGCCTGATGGGTGGGCAGAGCCGTGCCCGGTCGGGGCAGATGTTGTTTGACGGGCATGACCTGGGTCCGATGGATCAGCAGCAGCTGTATGCCGTGCGGCGGCGCATGGGTGTCTTGTTCCAGTATGCCGCCCTGTTTGCCGATATGAGTGTGTTCGATAATGTCGCCTTCCCGCTGCGTGAGCACACCGATTTGTCAGAAGCGCTGATCCGGGACATCGTCCTGATGAAACTCAATGCGGTTGGCTTGCGCAATGCGCGTGAGCTCATGCCCAGCGAAGTATCGGGCGGCATGGCCAAGCGCATTGGCATAGCCCGTGCGATTGCACTCGACCCGGAACTTGTGATGTACGACGAGCCTTTTTCCGGACTCGATCCGATCTCGGTCCTGGTCGTGGCGCGACTCATTCGGCAGCTCAACGACTCGATGGGCCTGACCAGTATCTTTGTCTCGCATGAGCTGACACGAACCCTGTCGATTGCCGATCATGTGGTCATCCTCGACAGTGGCAAAGTGGCGTTCCAGGGTACGGTGGAGGAGGTGCGTCGGAGTGCTGATCCGCTGGTGTTCCAGTACGTGAATGAACGCCCGGATGGCCCGGTGCGCTTTCACCATCCGGCCGTCCCGTTGGACGAGGATTTCGGTGTTGCGACGGGTCATTGAGAAGAGCTACGGGCGTCTGCCCACTGGCTGGGCTGTCACACCAGAACTTCGACCTCATCGCTGATGAGCACAAGAAACTTGCGCTCAACCTGATGGAACGCTTGGCCAGGATGCTGGCCAACCGCCTGCGCTACACCGATGCCGAGCGGCGCGTCCTGGCGTCTTGAGACACGGTCGAAAATGTGGTCGCGGTACCATCCGTGATACCATTAACTCGGAATGCAGAAATTACCAAAAATTGTCATCGATACCAATGTTCTGGTGTCTGCACTGCGGTCGCGGCGCGGATGGTCTTTCGATCTGTTAAAGCGGCTGGGCAAGCGTCAGTTCGAGCATGTCGTCACGGTCCCGTTGCTGATCGAGTATGAAGAGGTGCTGCACCGCGAAGGCATGGTTCCTCTCACCAGCGCCGCCGTGGATGATGTTCTGGATTTCGTTTGTACCAGCGGACTGCGCCAGCAAGTTCATTTCTTGTGGCGCCCGAAACTTACCGATGTGCGCGACGATATGGTGCTGGAAGCAGCGTTCAATGGCCAATGTCAGGCCATCGTCACCTGGAACATTCGCGACTTTTCGGCAGCAGCAGCGATAGGGATCGACGTCTTGAGTCCGGACCTGTTTTTGAAACGATTGAAGGAGCAAAAATCATGAGCGCACTCAGTGTCCGCTTGCCCGAATCGCTGCACAAGTACGCCAAGCAGTACGCTGCGCTGGAGGGCATCTCCGTCAATCAATTGATCAGTACGGCGCTGGCTGAGAAACTCTCAGCACTGGCGACTGAAGACTATCTGGAGTTACGCGCCAAATCTGGCAACCGCACCAAATTTGACGCTGCGCTGGCACAGGTGCCTGACGTCGCACCTGATCAACGGGATCGCAAGTAAGTCGCCGTTGGTCGCCAGGTGAGTGCGGTTTATGACTGACATCTTCAAGTTTCAA
>CAYHDD010000835.1:0-1720 GCA_964355195.1 uncultured Rhodoferax sp.
AGTGCTTGAAGTTGAGGCTTGGCTTGCCGAGGAATCATCGCGAGATGGTAGCAGTTTTTTAAAATGTGGCTAAAAGTAAATTTGAAACTCAAATTTAGCCGCACAAAAGATGCCGCCCCGGGCTGATCGTGGCGGACTTCTACGCGCCCCATACCAAAGGTGGTGCGACTGGCCTGTAAGGCGGTGGATATGGGCGTCCACTGAAGCTCCTGCCTCTGCGTCTTCAGCCCACTCGGATAGCTCGCCTTTATTAGAGTTCACCCCTTCGCCGCCCCCACCGATGTCGGTGCTGCTGTCGCTGGCTTGGCCACTGGGCGTGCGGCTGCCAGGTAGGGCGCCAGGCGCTTGCCCATTTCTTCGCCCAAGGCCTGCAGGCCGGTCATCGGGCGAACCATCACCTCGAAGTCGATGATCTTGCCCTCGTCGTCGAACTGGATCAGGTCCACGCCCTTGAGTTCCTTGCCGTTGACCTTGGCCGAGAATTCCAGCACCACGCTGTGGCCATCGGCAC
Source organism: uncultured Rhodoferax sp. (assembly GCA_964355195.1). Classification (GTDB taxonomy): domain Bacteria; phylum Pseudomonadota; class Gammaproteobacteria; order Burkholderiales; family Burkholderiaceae_C; genus Rhodoferax. The sequence continues at coordinate 512 of CAYHDD010000835.1, forward strand.
TCGCAAACTGTCGGTGATAGGTGAAGTCTTCAAAGACCTGGGACACTGTCCCCAAAATCAGTTGCACGACCTGCGCGCCGGGGTAGGCGGTATGCGCCATGGGTGAGCGAAACACCGCCTTCGGGCTCAGAATCTCGGCCAGACCGGCCAGGTTGCCTTCGGCTACCAAGGCGTGCCACTTACGCAGGCTCGTCGCCACGGCGGGTGGCAGACTTTGCTCCAGCGTGACAGGCAGGGACGAGGCCACGGGCTCGGCCTTGGCGTCCAGGCTCAGGGCCAGCTCGGTGCCCTGTTTGATGGCGCGCTTGGCGTCGAGCTCGGCGGCTTTGTCGGCACCACCAATCAGGTGCACGGTGCAACCCGCCGCTTGCAACTCGGCCTGGAGTTCGCGCTGCGGATCTTGTCCGGCGCAGACGACGACGTGGTCCACCGGCAGCGTCATCTCCTTGTCACCCACACTGATGTGCAGGCCGGCATCGTCTATTCTGCGGTAGCTCACGCCGGCGATCATTTCCACCTGGCGGTTCTTGAGTGACGTGCGGTGAATCCAGCCAGTCGTCTTGCCCAGGCCATCGCCCACCTTGCTGACTTTGCGCTGCAAGAGGTAGATCTTGCGCGGGGCCGCGGGAATGTGGGCTGGCCGCAAGCCGCCGCGTGCTGTGCCGCTGGTGTCAACACCCCACTCCGCGAAGAACTTGGCCGGGTCCTGGCTCGCGCTCGTACCCTCATGCAGCAGGTATTCGGCGACGTCGAAGCCAATGCCGCCAGCGCCAATGAGCGCCACGCTTTTGCCCACCTGGCACTTGTCGCGCAGCACCGCCAGGTAGCTCAGCACCTTGGGGTGATCAATGCCCTCGATGGCGGGTCGGCGCGGCGTGATCCCGCTCGCCAGCACGACCTGCTTGAAGCCCTCTTGCAGCAGGTCCGCAGCGCTGACTCGGCGCCCCAACCGCAGCTTCACACCGGTCAGTGCAATTTGCTTGCCGAAGTAGCGCAGGGTTTCGTAGAACTCCTCTTTCCCAGGCACTTGTTTGGCGATATTGAACTGTCCGCCAATCTCGCTGGCGGCGTCAAACAGCGTGACATCGAGTCCGCGCCGGGCTGCGGTTGTGGCGAACGCCAGGCCGGCCGGGCCAGCGCCGACCACCGCGATGCGTTCAGAGGTGGTCGCCGGCTTTTCGATCAGCAGCGTTTCGTTGCAGGCGCGCG
>CAYHDD010000836.1:0-1710 GCA_964355195.1 uncultured Rhodoferax sp.
CGTTGCAGGTTTTTCAGGTCTTGTAACCTTGAACTCACTCCGCTTCAAACGATTGATCGCCTGGCTGCTTGGGCTGACGATCTTGGTGCCCCCGGTCGTCGATGCCCAAGCGCTGGTGCAGTTGGCTACCGCAGCACTGATATCTCCCCCTTCAGCTCAAAGCCAGCGCCCGCAGGTGCAATCGATCCAAGCAGGCTTAGAAAGGGCTGCCAGCCTGGAACAACTCATCGCCGGTGCCCTGCTAAGTCATCCAGGTGTGATTGTGCTGCGTGCACAGGCACAAGCAGCCGAGTCTGGCGTTGACAGTGCCCGCTGGCAGTTTTATCCAACCCCCTCGGTGGCAGTCGAAGCCGTTGGTGGCTCAGGTAGCGACCCCAACTACCGTGGTGACAGCCATGTCACCACTTTGCGCTTGCAGCAACCCCTGTGGACCGGTGGCAGGTTAACAGCAGGACTAAACAAAGCCCAGGCCAGTGCCACCGCCACACAAGCATCGTTAGAAGAAGTGCGCCAGCAACTCGCCTTGCGCGTGGTGCAAAGCTACGGCGACTGGTTGGCAGCGCATGGGCGAACTCAGTCATATAACCAGAGCATTGCGGTCCACCTTCGCCTATCTGATCAAGTCAAGCGGCGTATCGAACAAGGTGTTGCAGCCGATAGCGACCGTATTTTGGTGGAGAGCCGCCTGGCAAATTTGCGTGGTGATGTAGCACTGGCGCTGGGTCAAAAATACACCGCCCTGGCACGACTGGGGCAATTGCTCGGACACCACACAGATGATACGCAGCTGATCGCAGTACTAGCCCCGCCTCGCCCGGTCAATGCCAATCTTCAGGCTCTGCTCGATCTATCAGCGCACCCAACGATCCAAAAAATGCAAGCGCAAGCCAAAGTGCAAGAAGCCGTCATTGACGAGCGCCGTGCCGACCTCTCGCCTGAGGTTTATCTGCGCGCCGAGCAGCAATATGGTAACTATGCCATTGCTAATGTAGCCTCTGAGAGCCGCATTTTTATCGGCCTGAACAGCCGCTTTGGAGCCGGGTTGTCCAGCCAATCCAATGTCCAAGCGGCCCGAGCACAACACCAGGCTGCTCTGGCCGAAGTCGAAGTACAAGTGCGCTCCATTAGCGAACAAATACTGGCAGACCACGCATTGGCCACCCTCACACAGGCGCGCATGACGGCGCTGAAAGCATCCCTTGCCTCTGCGGGACAGGTCTCTGACTCATACGAACGCCAGTTTTTGGCGGGCCGTAAAACCTGGCAAGACGTGATGAACGCAGCCCGCGAAATCAACCAGACCGAAGTTCAACTGATTGAAGCCCAAGCCACACAAGTGGCGGTGACCTGGCGCCTAGCCATTAGCACCCAGGGCTTGGCTGCCATTACCGGGGGTGCGCCATGACCTTATTGCCTTGCTTGGCACGCCTGGCCCAGTTGCAGCACGAAGCCATTGACCGCCTGGCGCTGCAAGAAGCGGCGCAAGCGGCACGAGACACCGAGGGGCCCACAGCCCAAGTGCAACTCAAAACCGTCGCCGATCACTTGCAAGTACGCGAACCGCGCTGGCTGAGCGCACCAGATGCCGCCGCAGTGCCGGCCTTGATCTACTCACCCGCTGGCCAATGGGGCATCTTGCGCGGTAAAAACGCCCAAGATCAGTGGCTCAGCGAATGGTGGGACGCTACTGCCAATCGCTGGCAAGAGCAA
>CAYHDD010000837.1:0-1709 GCA_964355195.1 uncultured Rhodoferax sp.
CCAGCCAATGCCAGCTAAAACGGCTGCCCGGCACCAGCAAGCCCTTGCGGGTGATTTTGCGGATGTCCAATGGCATCGAATCATGTGTCTCATCTTTGCCGCTGTAGTCACTGCGTCGCCCACTTCCGCGTCCGCCCATTTTTATTCTCCGGTTTTCGCCGAAATCATTTGGCAAGTTGATCAGGGTTTATGAACTGAAAGCCCATGAATCGGGCTGTAACCCGCATAGATGCTGGGTTTTTGGCGTTTTGCATGTCGCCGGAAATTGCGCATGTTTTTACGCTGCGCGGCTGCTTCTGAGGTCTTTCAGCTTGATCAGCATGGCCAACGTGCGCTCAAACTTGCGGTCCAGGTGCGTTTCATAGCGGGAAAGCTTCTCAAGTCGGTAGGCTTGCAACCCTTCGCCAATGGTTTGATTCACGATGGCGTCGTGGTGGCGGGACTCTTTTTCTTGCTGGTAAACAAAGGGAGTGACGTGCGCGGTGATGAAGGCTGCCAGTCCCGTAGCATCGGCGGGATATTCCTCGTCGTCCACGTAGTTTTGCCACCACTCGCGGGTGTCGGGTAGCAAGGCGCGCAGGGCTTTGTCATAGGCACGGTCGCCACCTTTGCGCAGGATGGCGCTGGCCTTGTTGGTCGCATCAATGTCGTGCCGGGCAGATTGCTGGCTTTCCGCCACATCTGCCGGTTTCAAATCCATGAGATTGCGAATGTCGGTGTTCTCTCCTGACAGGCCCATCTCAAAAGGTGCTGCCGCCGGAATGACGGTCTTGGCGCTGCGGGCGGACTCCTTCAAGCCCTTGTTGATGGTGGCCCCTTCGGCTTGCAACACCCGGCGCTTGCGCCAGATCACGCTGGCCAGTTCCTCAATCAAATGCTGCTCGGTCGCACCAGCGGGCAGGTGTTCATCCATCAGCGAGTTCACCAGGCTCTCGTAATCGGCATGGGATTCATGGCTGAGCACGGTGTACCTGCTCAAGATGCCATGCGTCATGGCGTTGAAGCGCACAAGCTCATAGGGTCGCGTCGTTGTGTCTCCAATGGCTGGGGCGGGTTGATCTGCCTTCGTCATCAGGGCCGTGTCGGCGGTGGTCATATTCATGGTTGGGCCTTTCAGAGTTTGATGCTGTCGTAATAGGTGCTTTGCGCCTTCCGGCTCAAGGTGCTCAGCAAAGATGCCTCGGCATCATTGATGAGTGTTTGCAGCATTGCTCTCTGGCTAATGCCGTGAGACGCCGCCAAGCGCTTCAATGCTGTCATGCTGGTGGTGTCGATCAGGGTGTCAATCCGGCTTGCAGTCGCGCTGTCCACGTCTTTGCAGTGCCGTGCCCGGTAGGCTGCCTGAATCTGCGCGTTGGTCAAAGCCATGGTGCTTATTACCCGGTAATGATTGATGGCCGAATATTACCCGGTAATGATGAAGATAGCTACTGTTTTTGATGGAGCAGCGCCAGGGGAATGGACGCTGTATCAGGCGCGATCAGGGTGGGCCAGACACCTCAATGGCAGGCCACCGCCTTGTGGATAGTGACGGTCAGGTATCGCGCCCTCTGCGGTCATACGCTGGAGCGCCGCTGCTGGCTCCTGTGCAGCGGAACCCGACTTACAGAAGCTCAAATCGACCGCCAGATTGCGGTCATTCGTTCCAGTAGAACTACGACTGCAGTGTGGTCGTGAATTCATCCAAAGGGACAACTGGCATGACATCC
>CAYHDD010000838.1:0-1707 GCA_964355195.1 uncultured Rhodoferax sp.
TGGCAAACCGCGGCTACACCTCCGGCTTTTTTCAGCGCCACACACCCGAGGAAACACAGAATTACCTGCGCGGCTACTCGGAGTCGGGGCGCAGCCTGTATGTGGGCGATGTGCTCTCGTACGACGCCGCGCGCGGTCTGGCGCAGGTCAATGTCCGCAACCGTTTTGCCGTGGGCGACTGGCTGGAAATCATTCAGCCCGGTGGCAACCACGATGTGCAACTCACGCACATGGAAAACGCCGATGCACAAGCGATGACGGTCGCACCGGGCAGTGGCCACGTGGTCTGGTTGCCACTGCCGGAGCGCAGTGTTGGCGCCTTTGTGGCGCGTTATCTGACGGCGCCGGAAGCAGCGCGCCTCACGGCCTGAAGTCATGGCTGAAGTGCTGGCTGCGCCGCTACTCGAAATCCACGAGGCCGAGGTTGAGCTGACGGCCATCCGCGCCCAGGGCGCGGGCGGGCAAAACGTCAACAAGGTTTCCAGCGCCATCCATCTGCGTTTCGACATTCTCGCCTCCTCATTGGCGGACGAGGTCAAGCAGCGTCTGCTGGCGCTGCGCGACAGCCGCATCACCAAGGACGGTGTGCTCATCATCAAGGCGCAGCAGCACCGCACCCAGGAGATGAACCGCTTTGATGCCCTGTCGCGCCTGCACCAGTTGGTCAACAGCGTGGCGGTGCCGCCCAAGCGGCGCCGCGCCACCAAGCCGACCTATGCGTCGCGGCAAAGGCGGCTTGAGCACAAGAGCCAGCGGTCCGAAACCAAAACCGCGCGCGCCCGTGTCAGCGAATAGGGAATAGCAATGACCATCCAATGGTTTCCGGGTCACATGCATTTGACCCGTAAGGCAATCGGCGAGCGCATCAAAAACATCGATGTGGTCATCGAACTGCTTGATGCGCGTCTGCCGGGCTCCAGCGCCAACCCGATGCTGGCCGAGCTGACTGCGGCTAAGCCGACGCTCAAGGTTTTGAACAAACAGGACCTTGCCGATCCGGCCTGCACCGCGCTCTGGCTGGCGCATTACAACGCGCAAGCGGGAACGCGCGCGCTCGGGCTTGACGCCAGTGTGGCGGCACCGGCCAAGGTGCTGGCGCAGGCCTGCCGTGAGCTGGCGCCTGGGCGCGGCGGCATGGTCAAGCCGGTACGGGTGCTGATTTGCGGCATTCCGAATGTGGGAAAGTCGACGCTCATCAACACCCTGACCGGCCGGCGTGCCGCCAAGACCGGTGACGAAGCTGGCATCACCAAGCTGGAGCAGCGCATCAGCCTGGCGGATGACTTCTACCTGTTCGACACCCCCGGTGTGCTGTGGCCGCGCATCCTCAACGCCAAGAGTGGCTACAACCTGGCCGCCAGCGGCGCCATTGGCCGCAACGCCTTCAACGAGGAAGAGGTGGCGCTGGAGTTGCTGGACTACCTGAAGACGCATTACGCCACCCAGTTGCAAGAACGCTTCAAGCTCGACGCGGTGGCGGCCCTGGCGGGCGAAGAACTGCTGGAAGCGATTGGCCGCAAACGCGGTGCCTTGCAAGGCGGCAAACGCGTCAATCTGCAAAAGGCGGCCGAGATCGTGATCTACGAGTTTCGCTCGGCTGTGATGGGGCGCATGACGCTCGAAACGCCGGAAGAATTTGCCGCCGGGCTGGCGTTCGGGCAAAAGCTCGATGCCGAGCGCCAGTTGCGCAAGGAAGCCAGGAAGACG
>CAYHDD010000839.1:0-1705 GCA_964355195.1 uncultured Rhodoferax sp.
CAATTTCCCGCCGGGCCGCCCCAAGGGAAATTAGCCCCCTCGGGGGGCAGCGCAGCACACGCAGTGGCGAGCGTGGGGGTGCAATTTCCCGCCGGGCCGCCCCAAGGGAAATTAGCCCCCTCGGGGGGCAGCGCAGCACACGCAGTGGCGAGCGTGGGGGTCGCTTTAGTTATGGCCGGTGGCACCGGTGGGCACATCTTCCCTGGGCTGGCGGTGGCGCAGGCGCTGCGTGAGCGCGGGTGGCGGGTGCACTGGCTGGGTGGCAGCGGTAGCCCCACGCAACCCAGTATGGAGAGTCGCCTGGTGCCAGCGCAGGGCTTTGCCTTTGAAGCTGTTGACTTTGCCGGCGTGCGCGGCAAGGGCTTGCGCACTCTGCTGGGGCTGCCCTGGCGTCTGCTGCGCGCCAGCTGGCAAAGCGTCGCGGTGCTGCGTCGGGTGCAGCCCGACGTGGTGCTGGGCCTGGGCGGCTACATCACCTTTCCAGCCGGATTGATGAGCGTCTTGCTGGGTAAGCCGCTGCTTTTGCACGAGCAGAACTCGGTGGCGGGGTTGGCCAACAAGTTGCTGGCGAAGATGGCGAGCGCTGTCTTTACCGCGTTTCCGGATGTGCTGACCAAGGGGCAGTGGATTGGCAACCCGCTGCGTCCCGCCTTCGTAGCCGAAGCAGAGCCGACCCAGCGCTTTGCCGAACGTAGCGGACCGCTGCGCTTGTTGGTGCTCGGCGGCAGTCTGGGCGCGCGCGCCCTGAATCAAGTCGTGCCGAAGGCCCTTGCGCTGATCCCGTTGGAGCGGCGCCCGCTGGTTGTGCACCAGAGTGGTACGGCGCAGATTGACGAGTTGCGTGCCAACTACGCCGCAGTCGGCGTTCAGGCGGAGTTGACCCCCTTCATCGACGACACGGCGCGCGCCTTTGCCGACGCTGACCTGGTGCTTTGCCGTGCAGGTGCCAGCACCGTGGCCGAGATCGCGGCGGTCGGAGCGGCGGCGTTGTTTGTCCCGTTTCCCTTTGCCGTGGACGACCATCAGACGCGCAACGCCCGCTTCCTGGCCGACCAAGGTGCAGCCTGGCTGTTGCCGCAGACGCAATTGAACCCGCAACAACTGGCGGATCGGCTACAGAGCGTCGGGCGCTCGCAGTTGCTGGAGCTTGCCCTGGCGGCCAGAAAGTTGGCCAGGACCGATGCCACCGCGCGCGTCGTTGCCGCCTGTGAGGAGTTCAAGCCATGATGCTGGGCATTCGTCGGGTTCATTTTGTCGGCATCGGCGGTGCGGGCATGTCGGGCATTGCCGAAGTCCTGCTCGATTTGGGTTATGGCGTCAGCGGTTCTGACCTCAGCGACAGCCCGACCCTGCAGCGGCTCGCGGCGCGGGGTATTGCGTGCAGCGTGGGCCATGCCGCCAGCCATGTCAGCGCAGCCGATGTGGTGGTCAGATCCAGTGCGGTGCCAGCTGACAATCCGGAGCTGATTGCTGCGCGAGAACAAGGCATTGTGGTCGTGCAGCGGGCCCAGATGCTGGCCGAGTTGCTGCGATTCAAGCACGGCATTGCGGTTGCCGGAACCCATGGCAAGACCACGACCAGCGCTTTGATGGCGCATGTGCTGATCGAAGCCGGGCTCGATCCGAGCTTCGTCGTCGGTGGCACGCCGAACAGCGTGCGCACCAACGGGCGGCTCGGTCAGGGCGACTATACGGTGGTCGAAGC
>CAYHDD010000840.1:0-1700 GCA_964355195.1 uncultured Rhodoferax sp.
GCAATTCGATAAAGGCCTGGCGCAGCACAGGCTGTGCGGCCAGTGCGTCGGCAAACGACTGGGTCGCCGCTTCGTCCGGCCAGTGCAGGTTTTTTACAATCGGCTCGTGAGCCATCTCATTCATCAAGTCAACGCCAGTCAATGGGTTTCCAGAATTCAGGCCTGGGGTCGGGAGTTAGGATTCTCCCAAATCGGTGTGTCGGGTGTTGCATTGTCTTCATCAGAGGCCGGATTATCCGCTTGGCTCGAGCGTGGCTTTCATGGCGACATGGCCTACATGGCGGCGCACGGGCTCAAGCGCACTCGTCCGCCCGAACTGGTGCCGGGCACCGTCAGCGTCATCACCGTGCGCCTGGACTACCTTGGCATCACCACCCCGGTCGATTGGCAAAGGCACGAGTTGGACCGCTTGCATCGACCCGAAGAGGGGGTCGTGTCGCTCTACGCCAGAGGGCGTGATTACCACAAGGTGATGCGCGCGCGACTGCAAAAACTGGTAGATCGGATGGCGCTTGAATTGGGTCCGTTCGGCCATCGTGTTTTCACCGATTCGGCACCTGTCATGGAGGCCGAGCTGGCAGCACGCAGCGGTCTGGGCTGGCGCGGCAAACACACTTTGCTGCTCAACCGCAGCGCCGGCTCGATGTTCTTCCTGGGCGAGATCTATGTTGATCTGGCTCTGCCCCCGACGGAGCCGGTGACGGCGCACTGCGGGCAGTGTCGTGCCTGCCTGGACGTCTGCCCGACGCAGGCCATTGTGGCGCCTTACCAGCTCGATGCACGGCGCTGCATCTCCTACCTGACCATCGAGCACGCTGGCGCTATTCCGCTGGAACTTCGGTCGCTGCTGGGCAACCACATCTACGGATGTGACGACTGCCAGCTGATTTGCCCGTGGAATAAGTTTGCCCAGTGTCATGCGTTGCCGGATTTTGACCAACGCGGTGGACTGGTCGGCGAGCAACTGGCGAGTCTGTTTGGCTGGACCGAAGCCGAGTTTTTACAGCGGACTGAAGGCAGTCCGATCCGGCGTATCGGGCATGAACGCTGGCTGCGCAATATTGCTGTGGCGCTGGGCAATGCACTGCGCCAGTCACCGGATGCGGCCGTGCGCGATGCGCTGACCGCGCGTGCGGGCGACCCGAGCGCACTGGTGCGTGAGCACGTGGCCTGGGCCTTGAGTCGACTGGCTTCAGTGTGACAGCGGCAGCAGCAGGCCCAGCGCGAAGGGCAAACTGAGCATGCCGAGCAGGGTGGAGAGCGTCACCAGACCCGCCACATAGGCGCCGTCATAACCCATGCGGCTGGCCAGTACGTAGCAACTCGACGCCGTCGGCAACGCCGAAAAGGCCAGCAGAACAGTGCTCTGAACCGGGTCGAGTCGAAACAGCAGGGCGAAACCCAGCGCCGCCAGCGGCGCCAGCAGATGGCGGATGCCGAGCAGGGCCACAGCCATTGTCTTGGCCTGAGTCAGGGCGCCAAATTGCAGGCCAGCACCCGCCGCCATCAGGCCCAGCGCCAGCGAGGCGCCGCCAATGCGCTGGACGCTGGGTTCCAGCCAGCCTGGCAGCGTCAAACCCATCAAGTTGGCGGCCAGGCCGCTCGCAGTCGCAATGATGAGCGGGTTGCGCAGCAGTTCGCGCAGAAAGCCGCGCTCAGCGTGGCGTGCCATTGGCCAGACCGCGCCGATGTTGAAAAGC
>CAYHDD010000841.1:0-1698 GCA_964355195.1 uncultured Rhodoferax sp.
GCCCGTGCTCTTGCCAGTAGCATTGCCCACCTTCGTCGCGGTTTCACGCGTCGATGAAGACAAGTTAAGAATCGGAACGAACGCGTTGTTGGTTCCCGGCCTGGCGTAGTGCCCGGTCAACAGCCAGACCAAGCGGTTCAGATAGCTGTTGAGCGTTGAGTGCAGGTTCATCTGCACTCCGAGGTCCTCGATCATCGAAACGCTCTTTGCCCTGGCGATACGCTCAGCCACCTGGCGCAGCAAGGCCACATCAATCCCGCAGGTTCTAGCGTAGTCTGGCACCGAGATGCGCTGCAGGACCTCGGCCACACGGTCGTAGCCGGTGGTGTGCTCATCGAGCCATGTCTTGGCGATCAACCCTTCCTGGACCAGAATCGCTGCCAACGCTGTCAGGCACCATGCATCAGTACCAGGGCGCACCGCGAGGTGGTAGTCCGCCATGGCTGCGGTTTCGCTGCGGCGCGGATCGATGACGATCATTGTGCGATTTGGGTCTTTATGCATGTCTCGCAGAAGCAAGCGAGATCTTGCAAAGCCGTGCGACTGCCAGGGATTTTTGCCGAGGAAGACCGAAACCTCGGCATGCTCGAAATCACCATGCACGCCGGCGCCCATCATCTTGCCTTGCACCCAGGCCTCACCAGTTTTCTCCTGTGCGAGCGCATTCGACCGGTACACCACTCCCAAAGCCTTGATCGTGCTGTCAGCATACGTGCCGCCCAGGTGGTTACCCTGGCTGCCCCCGCCATAGTAGAGGATGCTGGCGCCGCCATATTTGGACTTGACGGCTGCGAGCTTTTCGGCGATTTCCTGGATGGCCGTTGTCCAGTCGATGTCCTCGTAGCTGCCATCAGGTCGCCGTCGCTTCGGGCTGGTAATGCGGTCGGCACCGTTTTGATAGAAATCCATTCGTTGCGATTTCTCGCAAACATAACCTTTTGAGGTAGGGTGGGACTTGTCACCTCGGACCTTGGTGATTCGGCCACCTTCAGCCTTGACCTCCAGTCCGCAGTTCAGTGAGCAGATGATGCAGGCCGTCTTCTTCCACTGGGCTGCTTGCGGTGTACTCATGATTTACCTCGTTTGTTTCTTATGGTGCAGAGTTACCGCCATGAGATAATGAACATTATCCTATAAACGTTTCCTTGACTGTCAACCCGGGGACTTCACAATCAGGCTATGCGCTATCCCAAAGACCACAAAGACTCGTCTCGCCAGCGGCTCATTGAGTTGGGCGGCAGTCACGCGAAGAAGCATGGATTTAGCGAGAGCGGGATGGCGTCGCTGGCCGCGGCGGCTGGTGTGACGACCGGTGCGCTGTACAAGCACTTCGAGGGCAAGGCCGACCTGTTTGTTGCGCTGATCACGGCCGAGTTGGAGCGCACGGCGCAGATGTACAACGCCTTCGACCCTGCTGACGATGCCGGTGCAGTCAAGTCCTTGACAGGCTACCTCAGCCTCCAGCACGTCAGGCATCCCGAGCAGGGTTGCCCGCTGCCGTCGCTCACGCCCGAAATTGGACGTGCTGGCGAGACCGTCAAGGCCGCGTTCCAGGCAGGACTCCTTGACATTCACGCAAGTCTGCGGCGCCTGACACCCACGTCAGAGGACGCCTGGACACTAATGGCGCAGAACGTCGGCGCAGTGATGCTTGCCCGTGCAATTTCCGATGAACTACTCCAACTGGAAGTCCTGTCG
>CAYHDD010000842.1:0-1695 GCA_964355195.1 uncultured Rhodoferax sp.
GGCGAAAGATCTGCCACTCGGTGGTTTCGCCCAGGAACAGGGCGACGATGGTGAGGCCGATCAGCGTCGCGCAAAAAGTCAGCAAGGCAATGCACAGGTTGGCCAGACGCGCACGCAGGCGCAGGCCGGCCAGTTCCTTGTAAGCGGCCGTCATCGGGTCGGTTTGCGATGCTGCTTCGATCCGGTCTTCGACCAGCCGCGCGCGGTCGATGATGCGCCCAAGCCGCCCCGCCACCGTGCCTATCATGGCCGAGACGGCGGTCAATACGAACACCGGCGCTACCGCCAGTTGTATGCCATGGCTGACAGTGTTGATGTCGGTGGCAAAGAACATGTTTCGCTTTCGTGTGGGGGCCGAGCTAAAGGTCTGTCCGGCAAAGATCTTGCTTTCTCGCACTGATCAGCGCCCGCGCCAATTCGGCGAAGCCAGCACCGCCACGTGACGGAGTGATGTAGGCCGGCCGGGCCGACATGCGCTGGGCAAAGTCGGCCACGTTGGCCACACCAACGGCGTGCGGCAGGTAGGCGAACATCGGCGCGTCGTTGGGTGAGTCGCCGGCAAAGGTGCAGCGCTCGCGCTCCAGTGCCAGCTCCAGTCCGTAGCGCTCGCGCATCAGCAGGTGGGTCATGCTTAGTTTGTCGTAATTGCCAAACCAGCCATTGACGTGGATCGAGCTGACCTTGGCGCACATGCCAGCCGCCTCCATCAGCGCAACGATGCGCTCCACGGCGCTGACGGGCAGGGGCGTGACGTCCTCGCAGAAGTCGATGGCCAGGTCGTATTGGCGGCAGAACTGGTCGGACGCCACGGCGCAGCCGGGCACTTCACGCAGGATTTGATCGCGCACCGCTGCCAGCTTGCCTGTGTTGGCCGTGCGCTCGGCCTCGGTCAGCAGATGGCGGCACTTCAACTTGCGTGCGCCGTGGTCGTGCCAATAGTAGAAGGCGCCGTTTTCACCAATCACCGCGTCCACCGGCCACATGCGCGCGATGTGGTCGCACCAGCCGGCCGGGCGACCCGTGATGAGGATCATGCGCAGGCCAGCGTGGCGCAGGTCGTCCATGGCAGCGTAGGCTTGTGGTGTGAGGCAGCCGTCGGTGGTGATGGTGTCGTCGATGTCGCTGAATACCGTGTGCATGGCGGTGGCAATGGCGCGCGGCATGTCGGACAACGGACGCAGGCTCATCTTCTAGCCTGCGCTTTGCAGTGCCAGCCCGGCATGCTCGCGCAGCGGGTGGAAGTGGATCCTGGGAAAGCGCTCCTGCGCCAGCCGCACGTCGTAGGGGGAGGTGCAGAGAAAGGCCAGTGTGTTGGCGGCATCGCGCGCCAGGCGCGCGGGGTAGGCTTCGCAAAAAGTCTTCAACTCGGCGGGGCTGTCGGCGCTGATCCAGCGAGCGCCGGTGTACTGGCTGCCCTCAAGCCGGATGTCGGCGTCGTACTCGCCTTTCAGACGGTGCTGTACCACCTCAAACTGCAACTGGCCGACCGCACCGAGCAGCATATTGCCACCGATCTCTGGCCGGAACACCTGGATCGCGCCTTCCTCGCCGAGCTGCGCCAGGCCCTGCTGCAACTGCTTGGTGCGCAGGGGGTTGCGCAGCACGACGGTCATGAACAGCTCAGGTGCAAAGAAGGGCAGGCCGGTGAACTGCAAATTGACCGACCCATCGGTGATGGTGTCGCCGAGCTGGACG
>CAYHDD010000843.1:0-1691 GCA_964355195.1 uncultured Rhodoferax sp.
CCCGTGTGGTGCATCGCTGCGCCGATGAACTGGGCATTTCCAAGAGCGCCGTTTCGCGCCAGTTTGTCAAACAGAGCGCTCAGGCCTGGGCGCAGTTGATGAGTCGTGACTTGAGCAAAATTGACTTCGTTGCCATGTACGTTGATGGCGTCATCGTGGCCAAGCACCACATCATTGCCGCTGTGGGCGTGGACGCTCAAGGCAGCAAGCATGTTCTGGGGCTGGCTCCTGGCAGCAGCGAGAACGCCAAGGTGGTCAAGGACTTGTTATCAGGACTTGCCCTACGCGGTCTGGACCTCAATGTGCCCATGCTGTGGGTGATTGATGGCTCCAAGGCGTTGCGCTCGGGAATCGAGCAGTTGTGCGGCAAGGACGCCAAAGTTCAGCGCTGCCGCATCCACAAAATTCGCAACGTATCGGAACGTCTTCCAAAGGACAGAGCCGAGCAGGTGCGCTGGCTGATGAAGCAGGCCTTCAAGATGGACGCCCCAAGAGGCAAGCAGCGGCTCAAGGAATTGGCCAAGGACCTGAAGGCCCAGCATCCTGATGCCGCCGCCAGTGTACTGGAGGGTCTCGACGAAATGTTCACCATCACGGAGCTGGGTCTCACTGGTGAACTGGCTCGCTGCCTGGCCACTACCAATGTCATTGAGTCACCGAACTCGGTGGTGAGAAGAGTAAGCGGTCGGGTGACCAACTACAAGGATGTCGAGATGGCGCTGCGCTGGACCGCTGCGGGCTTCCTGGAGGCAGAGAAATCGTTCAAGAAATTGCGCGGTCATGCCGACCTGAAAACCCTGATAGACGGTCTTCGCCCCAACGCTCAACAACTCAAGAAGGCAGCATAATATTCATGACCACCGACTCAAACCTGCAACTGCGGTCGGGACATCGCCTCGCAACGCCAAGGCTGAAGGTGACGATGCCAGGGGTCGTGTGCGGATGCTTCAGTGCCAGCGACCAGACCTCTTTCTGAATACGGCGGGCAACTTCCATCACCTCCGTTTCCGTTGTATTCGGCAACAACACGGCAAATTCTTCGCCGCCATAGCGGGCAATAAGCTGACCAGTGCGCAAGCCTGACCCTGTGAGTGCCTGGGCCAGCGCTTTTAAGCACTCATCGCCTGCAGGGTGGCCGTAGTGGTCATTGAATTCCTTGAAGAAATCGACGTCCAGCATGACCAGCGCCAAGCTTGTGCCAGAGCGCTGCGCGCGACTCCATTCGTGGGCAAGAGTAGTGTCGAATTTCCGGCGGTTGGCGAGTCCCGTGAGCCCATCCGTGCCGCTTAACAAATCCAGCTTCTGGTTGGCTTCCTCAAGGGCCTGGGTGCGCTCTTTAACAAGCATTCCGAGCTCACGGTTACGCTCCAGCAAGCCCCGGATAGGGTAAACCTCGCTCTCCCCGACCAATCCATAGCGAATGGAGATGCCGCTGTGAACAATCTTCCAAGTTCCGCCTTCGTCTCGATAAATCAACACAAGCCGGGCTGTCTCGCGCGACAAGATGGCGTCAGGAATGGGTAAATGGATGTCAAAGAAAGCGGTGACGACGACGACGTCTTCACAGAGGTCTTGCATGGACAGGTCCAGCATCTCAATGTTTATCCGGTCAGTGACTTGGGCGAAATCTTGTCTGGTAATGCGTATCCACTCGTCCCTGTCCTTGACCAGGAAGCTACCGCCGCCGGTGT
>CAYHDD010000844.1:0-1679 GCA_964355195.1 uncultured Rhodoferax sp.
ATTCATCGTTTGTCAAACTACCGGCCTTGTTCAGAATCCGGTCTGGCACCATGGTTTTGCCAATGTCGTGCAGCATGCCACCGATACCGACCATCTGCATATCGCCAGGTTTAAGGTTGAAAGAGCGCACGAAAGACATGAGCAGTGCACCGACACTGATTGAATGCAAAAAGGTGAAGTTGTCTTTTTCCTTGATTCTGCACAGGCTCAGCAGTGCATACTTGTTGCGCAGGATGGAGTCTGACATCTTGCCGACGACGTGGTTCACCTGCTCCTGCTCAATTTGTCGGCCCACTCGGGCGCTGTTCATCACTTCGCCGATGATCTTGTTGGCTTCAAGCAGCACTATTCTGGCTCTGCCCAACTCTTCGCGCAGTGAAGTGGGTTCCAAGGGGTTGACCTTGTCGATGGCAACTGCCATTTGATGCGAGATGCTGGCCTCGACCTCGGGCTGGGTTGGCGCATCCGCCACATCCAAACCCTTTTCGGAATCGATATACAACTCCAAAATGCCATGGCCCATCATCTTTTCAATTTCCTTGTCGCCACGGACCTTGAAAGAGCCTGTCAGAAATGGGTGTTCCATCCAGCCGCAGTCCATATCATGGACGAACATGCCTGGCTTCAGCTGTTGGACGCTAATTTTCTTAATCATGCCGAATAACTCTCCGACTTCAACGGTTCATGCCATGAATGTGTGCTTGCTGCGCAGAACGTCTCAAAGCCCTGAAGCGGCAGCGGTCGACTGAAAAAATAGCCCTGGTAGGCCCTGCAACCTGCACGCTCCAGAAAATCGCGCTGCAACTGAGTTTCAACGCCTTCGGCGATGGCCTCCAGCCCGAGGCTGTGGGCCAGGGTCACGATGGTCCGGGCAATCGCGGCGTCGTTGTCGTCAATCAGGACATCGTGCACAAAGGACTGGTCAATCTTGAGCTGGTCCAGCGGCAGCCGTTTCAGGTAAGCCAGGGAGGAATAACCGGTGCCAAAGTCATCGAGCGAGAAGCTGATGCCTCGGGCCTTGAGCGTGAACATCTTTCTGATGACTTCCTGCACATTGCCGATCAACAGGCTTTCCGTCAGCTCCAGCTTCAATCGCTCTGGATTGGCCCCCGTGCTATGGATCACCGCCAGCACCTGATCAACAAAATTGTCCTGATTGAACTGGCGCGCACTGACATTCACCGCCAGCGTCAGATGCGCCATCCCAGGCGCCAGCGCCCAGTGCGCCAACTGCTTGCAGGCTTCGTGCAGCACCCAATGGCCCAAGGGCAAAATCAAGCCGGTTTCCTCGGCCAGAGGGATAAAGTCCGCCGGCGACACCATGCCACGTTGCGGATGTTGCCATCGCACCAGCACCTCGGCCCCGGTCACACCGCCTTCGTCGGCCACCTGGGCCTGGTAATGCAGCAAGAAATGCTCGCTCTGAACCGCCTCGCGAAGGTCTTTTTCCAGCTCGACGCGATTCAGCAAGGCGCGTTCCATTTCCGGATCAAAGAATCGAAAGGAGTTGCGCCCGGCTTCCTTGGCTTTGTACATGGCCAGATCGGCCTGCTTCATCAGCAGGTCGATGCTGGCTTTGTCGCCACAAAACAGTGTCACGCCCAGGCTGGCGGTGCCCTTAAAGGTTAGCTCAGAGAGCGTGTAGTCCCCTCCTAGCGCCGCAAGACATTTTTCTGAGA
>CAYHDD010000845.1:0-1676 GCA_964355195.1 uncultured Rhodoferax sp.
ACCCCGATGCCTTTGTCGTGCTCAAGAAGACGGTGCTGCCCGAGTTGCTGGCAGACAAGCCGCCCGGTTACGCCTTTCGCGTCTGGGTGGCTGGCTGCGCCACCGGCGAAGAGGCCTACTCGATTGCCATGGTGCTGCAGGAGTTGCAGGACGAACTGCGCGCGCGCCACGAGCAGGAACTGGGCATCCAGATCTACGCCACCGACCTCGACGACGACGCCATCGCGGTGGCGCGCGTCGGACACTATCCGCCCAACATTGCCCAGGACATCACGCCCGAGCGGCTGCGCCGCTTCTTCAGCAAGGACGACGCGGGCTACAAGGTCAAGAAAGAGATCCGCGACATGGTGGTGTTCGCCGTGCAGAACGTCATCAAGGACCCACCCTTCACCAAGCTCGACCTGCTGAGCTGCCGCAACCTGTTGATCTATCTTGAGGCCGAAGCGCAAGGCCGGCTGATTCCCAACTTCCACTATGCCTTGAAGAGCGCCGGGGCACTGTTCCTGTCGACCTCGGAGAGCATCACCAGCCATCTCGATCTGTTCTCCACGATTGACCGCAAGTGGAAGTTCTACCGCGCCAAACACGCCCCCCTGGCGCCCTGGCGTCAAGGCAGCGTCGACGAGACCTGGAGCGCAGACAAGGCAACAAGAACTGCACTTACGCCCCCAGTCGGCAAGGCCCGCCTTGGCGCTGGCGCCAACATCGCCGCGCTGAGCACGCAGGCGCTCTTGCAGACCTACGCGCCGGCCTCGGTGACTACCGATTCCAGAGGCAACATCCTGTATGTGCACGGTGAGACCGGGCGCTACCTGCGTCCGGCCCCCGGACCGGTCAGCAACAACGTGGTGGAGATGGCGCGCGAGGGCCTGCAGCTTGAACTGCGCGGCGCCATCAGCACGGCGGCCGTGCAGGCCGAGCCGACTCTGAAGCGCGAAGTCTCGGTCAAGACCAATGGCGGTTTCTCCCTGGTGCGCTTTAGCGTGCGCGCCCTGACGCGCGACAAGGCCGGCGAGCCGCTGCTGCTGGTCAGCTTCGAGGACGTCGCCAGCGCCGAGCCGAGCGCCGGCAAGGCGGCCACCAAACCAGGCCGCGGTAAACGAAGCGCAATTACATCGGCCGAGACCGCGCGCATCCAGGAGCTCGAGCGTGAACTCGCCTACAGCAAAGAGAACCTGCAAGCCACCAGCGAAGAGCAGCAGGCCTCCAACGAGGAACTCAAATCCACCAACGAGGAATTGCAATCCACCAATGAAGAACTTCAGTCCTCCAACGAAGAACTGGAAACCTCCAAGGAAGAACTTCAATCGCTGAATGAAGAAACCATCACGGTCAATTCCGAACTGAATGCCAAGATCGACCAGCTGACCAGCATCCAGAACGACATGAAGAACCTGCTCGACAGCGTCGGCACGGGCACCCTGTTCCTGGACCACCAGTTGGCCATCCGGCGCTACACGCCGGCGGCGGTCAAGGCCTACCGCCTGATCGGCAGCGACGTCGGGCGTCCCTTGAGCGACATCACCTCCAATCTGGACGGCGTACACCTGGGGGCCGACCTGCAGTCCGTGCTTGACACGCTGATCCCGATCGAGCGCGAAGTGCGCACGGTGGACGGCAACTGGTACCTGGCGCGCATCCAGCCCTACCGCACGCTGGACAACGTGATCGAGGGC
>CAYHDD010000846.1:0-1674 GCA_964355195.1 uncultured Rhodoferax sp.
CCAGCACGGCGGATTCGCGCACGTTGATGTCCCAGCGAAACAGTGCAATGCTGACGTAGGCCGGCTGCACCTGCGGCCAGTAGCCGTAGAGGATGCGGCTGTACCAGGGCGCGCCGGTGGCAACCAGGGCTTCCAGGCTGCCCTGGTTGCTTTCTTCCAGCGCTTCGCTCAGCATCTTGCCCAGAAAACCGATCGAATGAAACGCAATAGCGCAGGTGCCGGCCAGCGCGCCCGGGCCGAACATGGCGACAAAAAATAGCGCCCAGAGCAGCGTCGAGATACTGCGTGTGGCGACCAGAATAAAGCGGGCGAGGGCGTTGAGCCACACGATGCGGTTGATGTTGCGTGCCGCCAGAAAACCAATGGGCGTGGCCAGCAGCAGGCCCAGCGCGGTGGCAAGAAAGGCGATCGCCAGCGTGTCCATCAAGGCCTGATGCACGTTTTGCGCTCCGATGGTCTGGGCCGTGAAGTAGTAATTCCAGTTGACCGGCCACATGCGCACCAGCAGGTCCTTCATTTGCAGCGGCGCATCGTTCAGGAACTCGGGGATCACGTCCACCGCCCTGAAAGACACCGCAATCGCCAACACACAGCCGAAATACACGGCAAAGCGCTGTAAGCGTTCGGCGGCGCTGAAGCGCTGCCAGTTGTAATTTGCGTTCGGACTCATTGCTTGAAGACCTTCTTGACGGCCACCTGCAGCAGTTCGCCGAGCATGATCAGCACGATGATGCACAGCACGATGCCGAGCACGAAGTCGTAGTCAAAGCGCTGGAAGGCCGCAAACAGGGTGCCGCCAATGCCGCCCGCGCCGACGATGCCGACCATGGTCGAATTGCGCAGATTGCTGTCGAGCTCGTAGGCCGTAAAACCAATGAAACGGAAGATCACTTGCGGCACCACGGCAAAGGTGATGACGTTGCCAAAGCTGGCACCGGTGGCGCGCACGGCTTCAATCTGCTTCATCGAGATTTCTTCTATCGCCTCGGCAAACAGCTTGCCCAGGAAGCCAACCGAAGCCACCGTCAGCGCCAGAATGCCGGCCAGCGCGCCAAAGCCCACCGCCTTGACGAAGACGATCGCCACAATCACCGGGTGAAAAGTGCGGCACAGCGTGACCAGCAGGCGCGCCGGCCAGGTCACCCAGGACGGCATCATGTTGCGTGCCGCCAATAGGCCGATGGGCAGCGACAGCAAAACGCCCGCCGCCGAAGCGAGCACGGCAATCTGCACGCTCTCCCACATGCCTTTGACCAGTTCGTCGCGCGGGTTGAACACCGGCGGCAGCATGCGGTGCACAAACTTGGCTGCACCGTCCAGGCCCGACACAAAGCGCAACCAGGTGATGTCGATGCGGCTCGCCGCCCAGACGAAGATCAGCGCCAGCACCAGCCAGCCCCAGCGCTGCGCTGTACTCATGCGAAACGGCTGGACGTGGGCGGGAACCGGCGAACTCAGTGCGCCAGCCACGACTCGCCTCCGTAGATCGACTTGAGCACCGCATCGCTTAAGCCATCGGCGTTGCCGTCGTACACCACATGACCACCGCTCATGCCCACAATGCGGTCGGCAAAGCGCCGTGCCAGCTCGACGTCGTGCATGTTGACGATCACCGGGATGCCCTGGTTGACCCCCACACGCTTGAGCAACTCCATGATTTCGACGGAAGTCTTG
>CAYHDD010000847.1:0-1668 GCA_964355195.1 uncultured Rhodoferax sp.
GCGCTTCTTGCCAGCCGGCTTGGCAACGTCAGCGGCCGAAGCGGCAACGGCGTTGAAATTGGACTGGGCCACATCGGTGGCTTGCTTGACAGCTTTTTGCACCGATTCCAGCGCATTGCTGGCAGCGGAGACGGCACTTTTCATGACGGCCACTGCGGCTTCAGAACCGGCGGGCGCGTTCTTGGCAGCGTTGTCAACCAGACCCATGAATTTCTTCTGGGCGTCGGCAGCTTGACCTTCAAAAGTCTTGCTGAGATCGGCGCCAGCGCCAGAGGCGATGTCGTACAGATGACGGCTGTAGGCGGCGGTCTTTTCAGCCAAAGGCTGGAACATGCCGGACTGCAGAGCCAGCAGCTCTTGGGCGTCCTTGGCGCTCAGCATGGCTTGAGCATGCTCGGTGGTCTCGGCCAGAGCCGCTTTCGAGGCGGTCAGGTTTAATTCGACGATCCTTTCGACGCCTTCAAAAGCCTTGGCGGTCAGGCCCATCAGCGTTTCAACGTTTGCTTTTTGGGCAGCCAGAATTTGTTCAACGGTCAGCATATTAATTACTCCATAAAAATTGGGTTATTGAGTGCATCCACTTCAAAATCAGGCTTGAACCGAATTTATGGTGCAGTGCAGCATGGGATGAATTATAGGGTTATCCCGCGGACGTGCAAGCAAAATATGTTGCAATGCAGCAAATTAGGTTGGAAATTCTAAAAGTGATGATTTGTCACGCTGGGTTCGCAAAGGCAGCGATGTTTCGCTGGCAATGACGAGTTGCTGGCAGAATCGGGCGTCATGAGCCAAGGTCTGATCGAAAAGCCGCAAGCCACGCTGCGCGCCGCCTACAAGGTGTTTCGCACCCTGGGGACGCGCTGGATGGACAACGATGCTTACGGGCATGTCAACAACGTGGTCTATTACAGCTGGTTCGATACCGCCGTCAACGCCTACCTGATTGAGCAGGGTGTGCTCGACATCGAGCGCGGTGCCATCATCGGCCTGGTGGTTGAGACGCAGTGCAATTACTTTGCACCGTTGGCCTTTCCGCAAACGGTGGAGGCGGGCCTTCGGGTGGCGCGACTGGGTTCCAGCAGCGTGCGCTATGAGGTCGGCCTGTTCGCGCAAGGCGAAGCCATGAGCGCAGCCCGAGGTCATTTTGTTCATGTTTATGTGGACCGCCAAAGTCGTCGACCAACGCCCTTGCCGGTCGATTTCAAGACTGTTCTGGAGGCACTTGTATGACGCAAGCTCTTATCGATCCGACCATCGTCGATGTGGCCATCACCACGCGCATGGCGGTGCGCGCTTTTACCCAGCAGGCGGTGACGCGCCAAACGATTGCCGACATCCTGCAAGTGGCCAGTCGTGCGCCGTCGGGCACCAACACGCAGCCCTGGCAGGTCTATGTCCTGCAGGGCGCCAGCCGCGCTGCGCTGGTGGCCAAGGCGTGCGCCATTCACGACGCGATTCGCGACAACCCGGCGCTCGCTGCCGACTACCAGGAAGACTACGACTACTACCCCGCGCAGTGGTTCAGCCCCTACATTGATCGTCGGCGTGCCAACGGCTGGGGGCTGTACGGCCTGCTCGGTATTGGCAAGGCCGACCGCGACAAGATGCATGTGCAGATGCAGCGCAACTTCAAATTCTTTGATGCGCCGGTCGGGCTGATCTTCACGC
>CAYHDD010000848.1:0-1666 GCA_964355195.1 uncultured Rhodoferax sp.
GAAAAACGATCAGGCTGCAATTTACCCATCACAACAACCAGCTCATCGTCCTTCAACAGATGGCGGTGCGCGTTGAAAAGTGCTTCATCGGCACGCGCCTCAATCATGCCGCTCTTGTCGTCCAGTTTGAACAGGGCCAGTTTGCCGCGCTGACCATTGATGACGCGGAAGTCGCTCACGATGCCCGCCAGCAACTGCGGTTCGCGCGTGTCGATCAAGTCCTCGATCTGCCGCTTCACAAACTGACGCACCTCGGTGGCGACTTCGTCAAACAAATGACCCGACAGGTAGAAGCCGACAGCCGTTTTCTCATAGGTCAACTGTTCCTTCACGCCCCAGGGCATGGCGGCCACCAATTCGGGTTCCTGCGTGCTGGAGCCGTGCTCGTCCGCGCCGCCCAGGTCGAACAGGCCGCCCTGGTTGGCGTTGGCCAGCGCGGCCGCGCCGAACTCGAAGGCCCGATCAAGCGACGCCGCCAGGCAGGCGCGATTGCGCTGAATGGCATCAAAGGCACCCGCCTTGATCAGCGCTTCCACCGTGCGCTTGTTGATGCGGGTGCGGTCAACCCGTCGACAAAAGTCGAACAGGCTGCGAAACGGCCCGGATTCAGAACCGCCGGGGCCGGCACCGCAGCCTTCGCGCGCCGCCACAATCGCCTCCACCGCCTGCTGACCGGAGCCCTTGATGGCTGCCAGCCCGTAGCGGATCTGGGTGTCGGAGATTGGCTCGAAGCGCCCCACACCTCGATTGACATCGGGTGGCTCGAAACCCAGCCCCATCTTCACGGCGTCTTCAAACAAGGCCTTGAGCTTGTCGGTGTCGCCCATCTCGACCGTCATGTTGGCGCAGAAGAACTCGGCCGTGTAGTGCACCTTGAGCCAGGCGGTGTGGTAGGCCAGCAAGGCATAGGCGGCAGAGTGCGCCTTATTGAAGCCATAGCCGGCAAACTTCTCCATGTGGTCAAAGACCTCATCCGCTTTCTGTTGGTTCAGACCGTTGACGGCGGCGCCGTCGCGGAAGGTTTTCCGGTGCTTGGCCATTTCGTCGGCATCTTTTTTGCCCATTGCCTTGCGCAACATGTCAGCGCTGCCCAAGGAATAGCCGCCCAGGATCTGCGCCATCTGCATCACCTGCTCCTGGTACACCATGCACGCCGGCGGCGTCTTGATCGCTCCCGGCAAGCTGACCGACTTCTGCCCGCTTTACCAGCAGCCCGGCAGCGATGCCGCGGTCAGCCAGTTTGACAAGTACGACGTCGAAGCCATTGGCCTGGTCAAGTTCGACTTTCTGGGCCTGGCGACACTGACCATTCTGGAGATTGCCAAGGACCTGATCGTCGCGCGGCACAAGGGATGCGCCGACTTTGCCTTCGAGAACCTGCCGCTCGACGACGCCTTGGTTTACCGGCTGTTTGCCGACGCCAAGACGGAGGCCGTGTTTCAGTTTGAAAGCCGCGGCATGCAGGGCATGCTGCGCGACGCCAAGCCGACGCGGCTGGAAGACCTGATTGCCATGAATGCGCTCTATCGGCCCGGCCCGATGGACCTGATACCGACCTACATTGCGCGCAAGCTCGGGCGCGAGCCGGTCGAGTACCCGGATCCGCGCGTGGAAGGCATCCTGAGCGAAACCTATGGTGTCATGGTGTACCAGGAGCAGGTGATGC
>CAYHDD010000849.1:0-1665 GCA_964355195.1 uncultured Rhodoferax sp.
TATGCTACCCTGGAAGAAAAAAACCGCTTTGACGAAGCCCGCGAACTCAGCCAAGCGCTGCAGATGCCCATTCACGTGGCGCGTCAATCATGATCTTTGAAATGCAATTCGCAAACTTCAATGAATAACACCACCACACTCGATGCCCAAACCCTGTTGGCAACTCGCCTGTTTATAGCGCAAATCTCTGCCCACTACGACACTGCCGGATCTGTGCTGTTTGGTAGTCGGGCCAGACAAACTCACCGGGCTGACAGCGATGCCGATGTGGCGGTTCTGTTACGTGGTGCGCATCAACCGTTTTTGAAAACCAAGCTTGACATGGCCGACTTGGCGTTTGATGTTTTGTTGGAAACCGGCGTGCGGGTGCAACCTTTGCCAGTCTGGCTTGATGAGTGGGAGCACCCTGAGCACCATGCCAATCCGGCCCTGCTGGCCAACATCAATCGTGAAGGGGTGCGACTGTGAGCAACGTTTTTACACCACAGGCGCTCATGGGCAAAGCCCGACAGGCTTGCAGTTCAGCCAGAGTTTTATTGAACACGGGTGACGTGGATGGTGCTTGTAACCGTGCCTACTACGCCATGTTTGATGCTGCACGGGCGGCTTTGCTGGCATCCCACGCGCCCGTGGGACCAGAGCTGGGTAAAACACACAGCGGTTTGATCGCTGCGTTCAGCCTGCACTTGGTGAAAAATGGGCCGTTCACCAAAGACATTGGCCGCCTGCTCAATCGTGGGGAAGAGGTGCGTTTGGTGGCCGACTACAACGGCGATTCGGTCACGCAAGCTGACGCAGAGCGCCAAGTCGCTGAAGCAGAACTATTTGTCAACACGATTGATTCTGAACTTATTCGATCCGCCAATTAAGTATGCAACACTAGCCAGGCGGTATTCGGGTTTTCTCCAAAAATCTCTGGCGCGTACATCGCCTCAATGCGGGTTGCGGGCAATTCAAACTGACCGGCGTTGTTCAGGCGCAGTGTGTAGTCGATGCGCCAACTTCCCGCAGGCACCCAGCGGTAATAGGCGCGAAAACTGTCAGCGGCGCGTTCAATAAACGCGGGCCAGGCCCAGCCACTGCTGCGTTCGCCCTGCTGCGCCAGATCACTCTCGCGCCCCAGACCCCGGCCCAAAATAGTGGCACCCGAGGGCACCGGGTCAACCACCACCACCCAGGTGGCTTCGGCTTGCGACTGCAAGCGCAGCGTGACGCGCACCAGGTCGCCTGCCGACCACTGGCCCGGCTGCCGCTGCTCGATGGGTGCGACCGATTTTGAGACTTGCATGCCTGACTGGCGTGGCCGGCGCAGGCGCACCGCTGCCATGATGGCAATGTTGGCCCAAGGTGTGCCGCTGCCACGCCGTCATGGCGCTGACGCACCGTCACCTGCACTTGTGTGCTGCCACCCGGGCGCAGTTGCGTCGGTTGCGCCAGCAGGTTGACATTGAGCGCGAAATGGTCGGGTGCAATGCCCGCATCAAGCTGATCCTCAACGCCAAATGCATCATCGCGGTCGGCGGCTGATACAGGTGCATCTGCGGCGGCCCAAATTACGACCACACATTCAGACGGTGCTGTTGAACGGCATCCTGGTGGTGACTTTGGATGTGGATGGCATGCTGCAAACCAAACGCACCACGCGGGAATCAGATATTCCTGACC
>CAYHDD010000850.1:0-1664 GCA_964355195.1 uncultured Rhodoferax sp.
CGCACTGGCTGTGACGTTCATCTCGACAGCCGCCCCGGCCAGGCTGCCGGTGCGAAGCACTGCATCGAGTGTGTCCAAGAAATGCAGTTTCATCAGATTTCCTTAGGTGGCGTGCAACAAAATATCGCTATAGCCTGATTATCGTGGCCGCTAGAATTTGTTCGCTCACGTCTCTCACCTGGTGCCAGCGTGGCCAAGATCACACCCGAACCCCTGCCTGCGTGCTGTCGACAGTGTCTTGACGAAGGCGCAGGATATTCCCGGAATCCTTACCATGAAACTTGCCGATGCCCTGTTCGCACCCCGTGCGGTAGCCCTTATTGGCGCATCTGCCGATGCCGGGAAAAACACGGCCCGCCCGCAGCGCTTTCTGCGCAAGCACGGTTTCAGCGGGCGCATCGTCCCGATCAACCCGGCGCGCAGCGAGGTCCTGGGCGAGCCCGCCTACCCGAGCTTGCTGGAGGCGCCCGGCGAGATCGACCACGCGTTCATCATGGTGCCGGCAGCACAGGTTGAAGTGGCGCTGGAGCAGTGTGCGGCGCGCGGTGTGCCGATGGCCACGGTATACAGTGACGGCTTTGCTGAAATGGGACCCGAGGGCGCACAAAGCGAACGCCGGCTGGTGGCGCGCGCCCGCGAGTTGGGGGTGCGGCTGCTCGGTCCAAACAGCATCGGCCTGGTCAATGTCGCCAATGGCACCGCACTGACGGTCAACGCCGTGCTCGAGATGGACGCGTTGCCTCTGGGCGGCACCAGTGTGGTATCGCAGAGCGGCACCATCATTGGCACACTGCTGTCGCGCGGTGCGGCGCGTGGCCTGGGTTTTGCCAAACTGGTGTCGGTGGGCAACGAATCGGACCTTGGGGTCGGGGAACTGGTGGACATGCTGGTGGATGACGACGACACACGCGTGATCCTGCTGTTTCTCGAGACGTTTCGCGACGCCGGTGCCCTCGCGCGAGCGGCAGCACGCGCGCATGCGGCGGGCAAACCCATCGTCGCCTACAAGCTTGGTCGCTCGGCGTTGGGCGAAGCCCTGGCCCACTCGCACACCGGCGCGCTTGCAGGCAGTGATGCCGCTGTCGATGCTTACCTCCGACGCGCCGGGATCATGCGGGTAGAAATGCTGGAAACCCTGATTGAAATCGCGCCGCTGGTGTGTGGCCGCAAGCCCCCGCCGGTGCCCGGGCGCCCACCCCGGGTTGCCGTGGTGACCACGACCGGCGGCGGTGCTGCCAGTGTGGTGGATCGACTCGGAACGCTTGGCATAGAGACGCTCACGCCCGATCCGGCCTTCATCGCTGCGATGAAGGCCCAGGGCATCCCGGTGAAATCGGCACCCATCATCGATCTCACGCTTGCCGCCACCGCCGACAAATACCGCGCAGTGCTTGAGGCGCTGCTGGCGCATCCGGATTGCGATGCGGTGCTGGCGGTGGTTGGCTCCTCAGCCCAGTTTCACCCCGAGCTGGCGGTCAAACCCATCGTCGGAATTGCGAAAAGCGCCAAGCCCTTGGCGGTCTTTCTGGCACCACACGCCGAGGCTTCACTGAAGTTGCTGGCGCAGGCCAGCGTTCCCGCATTCCGCACCCCTGAAGCCTGTGCCGATGCGCTCAGCACCTACCTTGGCTGGCGCGCCCCGCGCCCCTGCGATGCGTCGGCGG
>CAYHDD010000851.1:0-1663 GCA_964355195.1 uncultured Rhodoferax sp.
CGCGACTTTAGGCAGATGCGAGCGAGCGCGCCAGCGGCAAGCGACGCGCTGCAATTTCAGCGGACAAACTGCATTCGTTCCGGATGCGTGGCGCCTCAATCCAGGCGCCCG
This sequence comes from uncultured Rhodoferax sp., assembly GCA_964355195.1. Lineage (GTDB taxonomy): Bacteria > Pseudomonadota > Gammaproteobacteria > Burkholderiales > Burkholderiaceae_C > Rhodoferax. The sequence goes on from CAYHDD010000851.1 coordinate 112, forward strand.
ATGCGGCGCACCACATCGACCATGCGCTTGGCATCGAGTTGCACATACTTCTCGAACTCGGGCGCGTCCTGGTACAGGATCGGGGTACCGGCGTTGCCAATCACTTCCCTGACCTTGGCGTCCTGCGCGGCGCTCCTGGCGGCGGCACGCAGACGCTGGGCCACCGGCTCCGGCGTCGCCGCCGGCACGAACAGGCCCGACCACTGCGCGTACTCGACTGGGAAGCCGGCATCGCGCAAACTTGGCACTTCGGGCAAAGCGCTCAGCGGCGCATTGCCCCAGTGCGCCAGGGCACGCAATTTGCCGGCCTTGATGTGCTGCAATACGGTGGCCGGACCCGATGCAACGACATCAATCTGCCCAGCCAATAGAGCCAAAACCGCAGGACCGGCGCCGGTGTAGGGGATGTGCGACAGCTTCAAGGCAGCGCTCTGCGCGAGCATCTCCATCGGCACGTGCATGGTGCCGTAGTTGCCGGAAGAACCAAAGTTGATGGCGCCGGGGCGCTTCCTGGCATCGTCCACAAAGGCCTGCACCGTCCTCCACGGGGCCTCCGTGCGCACGGCGAGCACGGTCGGGTCAGCGGTAAAGCGTGCCAGCGGCCGCAAGTCCGCCAGGTTGTACATGGGAGCGCGCCCCAGCAAGCCATCAGCCTCCGGGATCACGGTAAATGACGACAGCGACAGCAGAATGGTGTAGCCATCGGCCTTGGCTTTGGCCGCCAGGCCCATGCCGATGCCACCGCCGGCGCCGGCCCTGTTTTCGATGACCACCGGCTGCCCCAGCTCGCGCGCCATGGCCTCCGCGACCGGACGCGCCACTATGTCGGCCAGTCCGCCCGGCGGGAACGGCACAATCATGGTGATGGCATGCGTGGGCCAGGCGGCCTGCGCCAGCGTCAACGCTGGCAAGCCCAGCAGCAGGGTTCCCAGCAGGGCCGGCAGAGTGAAGCGTCGTTGCATGATCAGACTCGTTATGGAAGTTTTGCTGCTACTATTTAATCCCAATTGAGCCTGCGGCGCACCGGTGTTTCCCCTGCCACGTCACACAACGCCTGCGTTCAACCAGTCCTTCACCTGACGAGATCCGACCATGAAAATTGCCTCCTTCTTCCTGCAAGGCGCCCCGGCCGTTGGCCTGGTCAGTGCCGATCTGCAAAGCGTTCAGCCTTTTGCCCTGTCAACCGAACAGGCGGCGCGCGGCGCGCTGTGCATTCTGGAAACGCAGGCCCGTGGCGACGCCCTGCCCACCTTGCTGGCTGGCGTGGCGCTAACCGAGGTGCGCTTGCGCGCACCGATTCCGCAGCCACGACGCAACATCTTCTGCGTCGGCAAGAACTACTTTGCACATGCCAAAGAATTTGCTGGCAGCGGGTTCGATACCAGCGCCAAGGCCGGTGGCGACGTCCCGAGCGTACCCATCGTTTTCAGCAAGGTACCCGAAACCGTGCTTGCGACGGGCGACTTCATCGAGTTGCCGGCGCCGGGCGTGTCCGAAGCCATCGACTACGAAGCCGAACTGGCCGTCGTCATCGGCAAGGGTGGCAAAGGCA
>CAYHDD010000852.1:0-1662 GCA_964355195.1 uncultured Rhodoferax sp.
ATGGACGGCGGTGCCTACGCGACGCTCAGCGCGGTGGTGCTGTCGCGCGGCGTGCACATTGTGGCGTTTGCGAGCGTCACGCTGGGGCGCGGCTGCATGGTTGGCGAATACGCCAGCATCCGCGACGCCAATCACCGGTCGGGCGCCGACTCGCTGCGCCACAGCGGTCATGTCTGCAAGCCGATTGAAATCGGCGCCCATGTCTGGGTTGGTCGTGGTGTCAGCGTGCTGATGGGCGCCAGCATCGGCGACCACAGCGTGCTCGGTGCCAACGCCGTGCTGACCAAGCCGGTGAGCACGCAACAAGTCCTCGGCGGCGTGCCAGCCCGCTCGCTGCACCCAAGCGCCAGGACCCCATCTTCCCTCACCTGAAAGCGAGACGCTCATGAACAAACCCACCCTTCCGATGGCCTACCTGGTGAGCCGTTATCCGGCCATCTCGCACACCTTCATCCTGCGTGAAATTCAGGGCCTGCGCGCCCTGGATCACCAGATATTCACGGCCTCCATCAATCCGCCGGACCGCACCAATGACACCATGGAAGACTACGAGCGCAAGGAAGCCGAGGCCACTTTCTTTGTCAAGGCGCAGGGCGTGCAGGGGGCCCTCTCGGCGCTGCTCTACTGGCTGCTCAAATCTCCGCTGGCGATGCTGAGCACGCTGCGCCTGGGCCTGAGCCTGGGCAAGGGCGGGAGCTGGTTCTACGGGGTGGCTTATGCAGTCGAGGCGGCGATCGTGGCGCGCTGGATGCAGGGGCTGGGCCTGGTGCAGTTGCACGTTCACTTTGGCAACGCCGGTGCCAGCGTCGGCGTGCTGGTCAAACACCTGAGCCGGTGCCATCTGTCCTACACCATTCATGGGCCGGACGAGTTTGACGACGTGCCGGGTCAGAATCTGCCGCTCAAGATGGCGTACGCCGACCGCGTGATGTGCATCAGCCAGTTTGCCAAAGGGCAGCTGATGCGCATCAGCCGTCCGGCCCACTGGCGCAAGTTCCAGGTCTGCCGCCTGGGCGTGGACCCGACCCATTTCAGCTACACAGCGCCCCACGCGCTGTCCTCCACGGTCAAGCTGCTGTGTGTCGGGCGCCTCTCGTCGGCCAAAGCGCAGCTCGTACTGGTGCAGGCGTGTGCCGGGTTGCGCGACGAAGGACTCGATTTTTCCCTGCGCCTGGTGGGCGACGGACCGGACCGCGCCGCCATCGAGAAAAGCATTGCCGACCTGGATCTGACCGATTACGTTCACCTGAGCGGCGCCCTCAACCAGACGGCGGTGCGCGCGCATTTCAGGAGCGCCGACATCTTTGTCCTCCCGAGTCTTGCCGAAGGCATTCCGGTGGTCCTGATGGAAGCCATGTCCAGCGGCGTGCCGTGCGTCTCGACACCCGTCAACGGCATCCCTGAGCTGATCCAGCACGGGCGCACCGGGCTGCTCGCCACGCCCGGTGATGTGATCAGTCTGCGCGATCAACTGCGGCTTCTGATCCAGCAACCCAAGCTGCGCCGCAGCCTGGCCGAAGCGGCGCGCCTGAAGGTGCTGGCCGACTTTGATCTGCGCCGCAATGTGGCCCAGCTCAGCCTCAGCTTTTCCAGCTTCGACGTGGTCGAAGCATGAGCGCCGCGCCGGGCCGCCCCAAGCAAGCTCGCACCCCCTCGGGGGGC
>CAYHDD010000853.1:0-1657 GCA_964355195.1 uncultured Rhodoferax sp.
CAACGATGCCGCATGAAAGTGCCATAAATAACCCTGCCGGAGGGGGCGACGATACTTGCGCGGGCTCGTAGCCCCAATCACTCAGGCAAGGATTTCGCTCACGACACGCGCGGTTTCGGTGCCCGTGAGGCGCTGATCCAAGCCCATGAACGGGTAGGTCAGCTTCGCGTGGTCGATGCCCATGCAATGCAGCATGGTGGCGTGTAGATCGCGAATGTGCACGGGGTTTTCGACGATATTCCAAGAGTAATCATCGGTGCGGCCGTACTCGAACCCCGCTTTGATGCCACCGCCGGCCATGAACATGCTGAAGCAGCGCCCGTGGTGATCGCGGCCGTGATTGTCGTTGCTGAGCTTGCCTTGCGAGTAAATGGTGCGGCCAAATTCGCCACCCCACGTCACCAGCGTGTCATCCAACATGCCGCGCTGTTTCAAGTCCTTGATCAGCGCCGCGCTGGCTTGGTCCACTTCCTCTGCTTGCAAGCGGTGCCCGCGTGGAAGATCGAAATGCTGGTCCCAACCGCGATGGAACAACTGCACGAAGCGCACGCCACGTTCCGCCAAACGCCGCGCCAACAAACAGTGGCGCGCAAAAGTTCCGGGTTTGCGCGCATCCTCGCCATACAACTCGTAGACCGATTCTGGCTCGTCGGCGAGATCGACTAATTCGGGCACTGACGCCTGCATGCGAAAGGCCATCTCGTACTGCGCGATACGCGCTGCGATGCCTTGGTCGCCCGTGGCGCCGAGTTGCACCGAGTTCAGCCCGGCCAATGTGTCCAACATCGAACGCCGCGTGCCGCGATCGATGCCAGCCGCGTCTTCCAAGAACAGAACCGGCTCGCGCCCGGTGCGCAACTGAACACCTTGGTGCTGCGCCGGCAAGAAACCACTGCCCCACAAGCGCGCGAACAGTGGTTGCGGATCGCTACGCCCACGCCCCTTAGACACCATCACGATGTATGAGGGCAAGTCTTTCGATTCGGAACCGATGCCGTAGCTCAACCACGAACCCATGCTCGCTTTCCCCGGCTGCTGAAAGCCCGTTTGCATGTAGGTAATCGCTGGGTCGTGGTTGATGGCCTCCGTCCACAACGACTTGATGACTGTGATCTCGCCAGCGACGCTTTTGATGTGCGGCAGAATCTCGCTCATCCAAGTTTGCTGCGGCCCAACTTTTTCAAAGGCAAACATTGGCGCCACCACAGGGAATGCCGTCTGCCCCGAGGTCATGCCAGTGATGCGCTGGCCACCACGCACAGAATCCGGCAGTTCGGTGCCGTGGAGCTTGCGCATTTCTGGGTGGTAATCGAAGAGATCCATCTGCCCGGGGCCTTCAGACATGAACAACGAGATCACACGCTTGGCACGACCACCACCCGGCAGTGCGGCCGATCTCAAGCCGGGGTGCGCGCTCGCGACGGGCTTCGGCGCCGCATCGTGCAGCAGACTGCCAAGCGCCATAGCGCCCACTCCGTAGGCGGCACCGCCGAGCAAGCGGCGACGGCTGAATTCCATGGCCTGTTGCGGGTTGATATCCATGTCAGTTCCTCGTCACCGTTTCGTCCAAGTTCAACAGCACGCTGCACACCAGCGTCCACGCCGCGCATTCCACTCTGTCCAGCGCTGGCCGCGGGTGGTCATCGTGGGCCAGCAG
>CAYHDD010000854.1:0-1656 GCA_964355195.1 uncultured Rhodoferax sp.
CCAAGCCAAGCACATTCGTCGGGTCAAACGGCCAGACTGTCGCCTTGAAGTCGGTTCACATCGACGGCCGGCTCGACGGCCTGATGCTCGTCGTCAAAGTGCTTCAGAGCTACCGCAATGACTCCGGCAAGAACCTGGAGACGGTCTACACCTTTCCCCTGGCCTGGGGCGCCACCCTGCTGGGCATGAACGTGGAACTGAATGGCAAGCGCATGCAGGCCGCAGTGCTGGAGAAGAAGCAGGCCACCGAGAAATACGAAAAGGCCATCGACGAGGGCGACACCCCCGTCTTGGTGGAGAAATCGGCGGGCGGCCTGTACACCGCCAACCTCGGCAATCTCATGGCTGGTGAAGAGGCGGTGATCGAGATTGAATATGCCCAGTTGCTGCACTTTGAACAGGGTCGCATCAGACTGTCCATCCCCACTACCATTGCCCCGCGCTTTGGCGACGCACACCACCAGGGTGGCCTGGCCGCCCATGAAACCGACTCGGTGGACCCGCTGGTGGAATACCCCTTCACGCTCAAGCTCGACATTTGCGGCCAGGCGACCAAAGCCAAGCTGAATTGCCCCAGCCACAAGGTCAACATCGCCGGCATGGACGGCGGCATGTCGGTGCGTCTGGAGCAGGGCGCGATGCTGGACCGTGACTTCATCCTCAGCCTCGATGGCCTGGAAGGGCAATGCTTTGCCGTGACGGCGCCTGATGGCGAGCAGCATGCCGTGCTGGCGAGTTTCTGCCCGAAACTGCCCGCGCAAGAAGCGTCACCGCTGCTACTCAAGATTCTGGTGGACTGTTCAGGCTCCATGGGTGGCGACAGCATCGCGCAGGCACGCACCGCGCTGCATGAGTTATTTCAGCACTTGAGCCCGGCAGACCATGTGTCTTACAGCAAGTTCGGCAGCACAGTGGAGCACGTCGTTGCCAAGATGGAGCGCTGCACGTCGCGCTTCGTGGGCAGGGTGCTGGCCCCGGCCCTCAAGGCAACCGATGCCAATCTTGGCGGCACCGAGATGAACTCGGCACTGCTATCGACTTTTGAGATCAAGGCGCCACAAGACACCGAGCAAGACAGCAACGTGCTGCTGATCACCGATGGAGATGTCTGGCATATCGACGCCGTTGTGGCCTCGGCCTGCAAGTCAGTGCACCGCATTTTCGTCGTGGGAGTCAGCAGCGCTCCGGCTGAGAGTCTGCTGCGCGATCTTGCCGAAAAGACCGGCGGCGCCTGCGAGCTGGTCTCACCCAATGAAAACATCGCCAATGCGATCATTCGTATGTTCAAGCGGATGCGCGCTGCCAAGGCGGTGGATATGCAGGTGGACTGGGGTGGGACGCCACTTTGGCAATCCAGATTGCCACGCCAGTTATTTGACGGCGAGACCGTGCACGTGTTTACGCAACTGGCCGCTCCGCCCACTGCGGCGCCCAGCTTGGGCTGGCAAGCGCAGGGGCAATGCGGTCAGGCACAGGCCGATGCGCTCGGCATCGGCGCGCTACGGACGGTGGCTCGTGTGGTGGGCGCAAGACGGATGGTTGAAGCGCCCTCAAGCGAAGAATCGCTGGCACTGGCTTTGAAGTATCAGTTGGTCAGCGCGCAGACCAATTTGATTTTGGTGCATGTTCGCGCCGACGGCGAGAAGGCAAGCGGCC
>CAYHDD010000855.1:0-1655 GCA_964355195.1 uncultured Rhodoferax sp.
GCGCGAGGCGGTGATCGTCGGCGCGGCCGTGATCCTGACCTTGACGGCGACCCTGTTTGCCTCCTGGGCCTGGGGCTTCACGCTGAACCGGGTTTCGCTGTTCGCACTGATCTTCTCGATCGGCATCCTGGTCGATGACGCGATCGTGGTGGTTGAGAACATTCATCGGCACCAGCAACTGACGCCCAATGCCAAGCTCGTGGACATCATCCCGCGCGCCGTTGACGAGGTTGGCGGGCCGACCATTCTGGCAACGCTGACGGTCATTGCGGCCTTGTTGCCGATGGCTTTTGTGTCAGGTCTGATGGGCCCCTACATGAGCCCGATCCCGATCAACTCGAGTTTGGGCATGGCGATTTCCCTGGCCATTGCGTTCACGGTCACGCCCTGGCTGGCGCTAAGGCTGATGAAGCCAAGCCATGACGCGCCGCAGCATGAACACGGCCATGCGAAGGGCTTGGGACCGAAGTTGCAGACTCTGTTCAAGCGCGTGCTGACACCCTTCCTGACGAGCGGTCGCAAGCGCTGGCTGTTGCTGATGGGCATCCTGGCGGCTTTGCTGTTGTCGGTTGGGTTGACTCTGGTGCAGTGGGTGGTAATGAAGATGCTGCCGTTCGACAACAAGAGCGAATTCCAGGTGGTGGTCGAGATGCCTGCCGGAACACCGCTGGAAGATACCGCGGCCACACTGCAAGAGCTTGGTGCCCTTCTGGCCAAGCAACCCGAAGTGCTGAACCTGCAGGCTTACGCTGGCACCGCCTCGCCGATCACCTTCAATGGGCTGGTACGGCAGTATTACTTCCGCGCTGAAGCTGAGCAGGGTGACCTGCAGGTGAATCTGGTCGACAAGCAGCATCGCCAAGAAAAGAGTCACGTCATTGCCCAGCGCTTGCGCCCGGCGCTTGAAAAGATTGCCGAGCGTCGTGGTGCGCGCGTCAAGGTCGTCGAGGTGCCGCCCGGACCGCCGGTGATGTCGCCACTGGTGGCTGAAGTCTACGGTCCCGATGAGGCCGGCCGCCAGGCCGTGGCAGCGCGCGTGGCCAAGGCTTTTGCGGCCACGCCCGACATCGTCGGTGTTGACAGCTCCTTGAAAGAGGACGCACCACGTGCCTACTTGCGGGTGCGCCGTCAGCGAGCCGAATCGCTCGGCATCCCGGTCGCGGTGGTGGCACAGAGCGCTGCCATGGCGCTGTCGGGCGCGGACGCCGCTTACCTGCACGACGGCCAGAGCAAGCACCCGGTGCCGGTGCGTCTTCAACTGCCACGTTCGGCACAAGTTGGTCTCGACGCGCTGCTGGCGGTGCCACTGCGCGCGGCCAATGGCCAGATTGTTCCGCTCTCGGAACTGGTGCAGGTGGAGCGCAACGTAATCGACAAGCCGCTCTTCACCAAGGACTTGCAGGGCGTCAGCTACGTTTTTGGCGACATGGCCGGCAAGCTTGACTCGCCGCTTTACGGCCTGTTCGCGATTCGGGGCAAATTAGCATCGTCTGCCTTGCCCGGGCGCGGTGAGTTGGGTGAGTACTGGATTCACCAACCGGCCGACCCTTACCGCGAATACGCGATCAAGTGGGACGGCGAGTGGCAGATTACCTATGAAACCTTCCGCGACATGGGCGCGGCCTACGCGGTCGGCCTGATCCTGATCTACCTGC
>CAYHDD010000856.1:0-1652 GCA_964355195.1 uncultured Rhodoferax sp.
GTACTTGCGCGTCTTGATGCGCCCTTCCACGTAGACCGAGCGACCCTTCTTCAGGTACTGGCCGACGATCTCGGCCAGCTTGCCGAAGAATGTGACACGGTGCCATTCGGTCTCTTCGACCATTTCACCGGTCTTGCCCTTGAACTTGCTGCTGGTGGCAATCGTGACGTTGGCGACCGCGTCACCGCTGGGCAGATAACGCACCTCGGGGTCGCGCCCCAGGTTGCCTACGAGAATGACTTTGTTGACGGATGCCATGATTTATCTCCTTTTGAATGGTTGAGGACAGAGCTGGCCCACTTCGTGTGGCTGCGGTCTGTCCCGCAATGTCATTGATTTGTAGCCTTGGTCTGTCCCACAAGGTTTTTGAAAGCTTGGTGATTATGCTGCTTTTGGCACACGCATCGGCCACGCCACAAGCAGCCACAGTGCCATCACGCCGGCACAGCAGGCGAACAGGCCCTGCGCACCGATGTGCTTCATCAGCCAGCCGCCGATAGCGCCACCGGCAAAGAATCCGAGCGATTGCAAGGTGTTGTAAACACCCATCGCAGCGCCGCGGGCATGCGCCGGTGCCACGCGCGAGGCCAGACTTGGTTGACTCGCCTCCAGCACGTTGAAACCGCAGAAGAACGCGAATAGCAAGGCCGCCAAGGCGCCCACCGTCGGCACCGTTTGCGCCAGCAGCAAGAAGCCCACTTGCACGAGCGCGATCAGCCCAATCGCGCTTAGAAACACGGTGCGCAGGTAGCCGCGTCGCTCCAGCGTGAACATGCCTCCCATCAGCACAAACGAGGCCAGCACGGTGGGCAAATACACCGTCCAGTGCTGTTCACGCGGCAAGCCCGCTTGCACCAACATGGCGGGAACCGCCATCCACATCGCCAATTGCACTGCGTGCAAGACGAAAACGCCAAAATTGAGGCGCAGCAAGGCCGCGTGGCGCAACACTTCGGACATTCGTCCACGGGGCAGGTTCCTGTGTTCCTGCGGCTCATCCGGCACCCACCACCGCACGACGGCAATGCCGGCCAGCGCCAGGCCGGCGGTCATGCCAAACAAGCCACTCAAGCCGATATGTGCCACCAGCAGTGGCGCCAGAACCAAGGAGAGGGCAAACATCAAGCCGATGCTGGCACCCACCAGCGCCATCGACTTGGTTCGCACCGCGTCGCGTGTCTGGTCCGCCAACAAAGCGGTCACCGCCGCAGACACGGCACCGGCGCCCTGGAGCGCGCGGCCGGCGGCCAACCACGTCAGGGTGGGCGCCAGCGCGGCGACCAGGCTACCGAGCGCAAAAATCGCCAGCCCAAAGACAATCACGCGCTTGCGCCCCAGCAGGTCGGAGGCACGGCCAAAGGGCAGTTGCAGCAAAGCCTGGGTCAGGCCGTAGATGCCCATCGCCAACCCGATCAGCGTCGGGTCATCGCCGCCTGGGTATTTGCTGGCCTCGATGGCGAAAACTGGCAGGATCAGGAACAGGCCCAGCATGCGCAGGGCAAAGATGGACGCCAGTGAAAGGCTGGCGCGCCGCTCCAGCGTAGTCATCTTGCTGCCGACCGCATCTTTCTGGCTCATCGACGACGCTTTAACTTTAGACAAAACGGGGTTCTCCAACCGAGCATGCCGCACTGGGCGGCGCAAGCAAAAGC
>CAYHDD010000857.1:0-1651 GCA_964355195.1 uncultured Rhodoferax sp.
TGGACATCAAGCCCTTTGAGGCAGATATGCGCCACCTCATCAACACCTACATCCAGGCCGACCCGGCGGCGGAACTGGGCGAACTGGGTGAGATGTCGCTGACCGATCTGATTATCAAGACCGGCATCCATGACGCGATTGCCAAGAAGCTCAACGAGAAGGGCAAGCTGTCAAAGAACGCCGTTGCCGAGGGCATCATCAACAACGTGCGTAAGACCATCATCCGGGATCAACTGACCGACCCGAGGTTTTATGCCCAGATGTCCAAGTTGCTGGATGACTTGATAAAGCAAAGCCGCACCGACACAGTGGCATATGAGGAGTTTTTGCGCAAGGCTGAGGACTTAGTGAAACGGCTGGCGGCCAAGCAACCTGAGGACGGCATTCCGACTGAGCTGCATGGCAAGCGCGAGGCGACGGTGATTTACAACAACCTGGAAAGCCTGCCCCGAACTAAGTTTCAATATCCAGATCGCGACGAAGACAAGGCGCTGCTGGCGGTGCGGCTGGACAGTGTGGTACGGGAACATGCGCCCGCCGGTTGGAAAGGTGACCAGGCGCGTGAGGCGCAGGTGCTGAATGCCTTGTTCCCCGTGCTTAACCGTGATCGGGAGGCTACGAAGGCCCTGTTCGAGATCATCAAGAACCAGCCGGGGTATTTGTGACTGAGACGATCCAGCTTGGCGAGGTCTGCATTGCCGTCACGCGCAAGGCGGTTAAAAACGTGCACCTCTCAGTGCACCCGCCACTGGGTCACGTCACGCTGGTAGCACCCACCGCCACCCGCTTGGAAGTGGCACGCGCCTATGCCATCTCCAAACTCGGCTGGATTCGTGATCAGCAAAGCAAACTATTGGCCCAAGCGCGTGAGACGCCCCGCCAGTTTGTGGAGCGGGAGACGCATATGCTTTGGGGGCGACGCTACCTGCTTTCGGTCGTTGAAGTGGATGCCAAGCCTGCCGTAACGCGCGATCACCGCCGCATCACACTCTACGTGCGCCCTGCCAGCACACTGGCGAAGCGCGAGGCTGTGATGGACGAGTGGCACCGCGCCCTGCTGCACCAAGCCGTGCCTGCACTTGTTGAAGAATGGGAGGTCAAACTGGACGTCAAGGTTTCAGGTTACTTTCTGCAGCGCATGAAAACCAAATGGGGCGGCTGCAACCACCGGGCCGGGAACATTCGTCTCAATACCGAACTGGCCAAGAAACCCAAGGATTTGCTGGAATACGTTGTAGTGCACGAAATGCTTCACCTAGTTGAGCCGACACATAGTGATCGCTTCTTTTTGCTTCTTACGGAGCATTACCCGACTTGGCGGGAAGCTCGTGCGGAATTGAACGAGTTACCGCTGGCAGCGGAGGTGTGGAAGGAATGAAGCATGGGTGGTCCCCGTGGGCTGGTCAGTATCGTGGTAATTCTCAATACATTTATCTAGCCTCGTCGCGGAGCAATTTTGGGCCTGATGGGGCTGAAAATGTACAAAATTCGGTACCGCTGGCGGCATGGCGCAGGTATAGACCTAAAAGCAACACGAAACAAAGATTGTCGCTACAAATAAAGTAGCGCGATATCTAGCATTCATGAGGCTTTGGGTGGTGGGAACTGAGAGATTCGAACTCTCGACCTACGGATTAAGAGGCGAAATCAG
>CAYHDD010000858.1:0-1647 GCA_964355195.1 uncultured Rhodoferax sp.
ATTTGCAGGACGCGCTCTTTGTGCTCGATGGCGTGAACGTGCAGAAGTGGGATGCTGGCAGCCCGAAGACTGTCACCTTCAAGAGCAAACTGTTTCGCTGTCCAAAGCCGGTTGTGGGTTTTGCTTGTGCTCAGGTGGTGGCCGACAACTACCCGGTGACGTTCAAGCTTTATGCTGATGCGGTGCTGAAGCACACGCAGCTGGTGGCATCAGATCAGCCGTTTCGGTTGCCGGGTGGGTATTACGGGACGGACTTCCAGATTCTGGTGGAGACGACTGGCGCGATTCAAGCGGTGGCAGTGGCGCATTCGATGCGGGAGTTGGCGCAGGCATGAGTCTTGATGATCGCAAGGATTTGCCGCTGGTTTTATGCTGCCTTCATCGGCGGCAGGTCACCGAAACTGATCGAGATTTTCTTGCCCAGAGCGGATGCGGCTTTCAATCATGGACTGCTCAATCATGCAGGCGATTACTTTTTTTGATGGCGCCGGCTTCGGCTTCTTCGCGCGCAGCGTTCCTTCTATGGCGATAGAACCGGGATCACTTTTCTGCCATGGCGACGGTAAATCATGAAGTCACTGTCCAACGTCAAGACGCGGGAAGGTTCATACAACTCCGACATGCGCACCAGGCACGCATCGGCCAAAGATGCCGGCACGTTGTCATAGCGCTCAAACAAGGCGCGCACCGCGGCCACCTGTTCAGCCAATGACATGGCTATACGCACCACGCCGCGTTCGACCAAGGACAAGGCGCGAGAAGGATCAAAACCAGCGCGAGACAATAAAAAACAGGTTTCTGCCACCACAGCCTCACAGGTCAGAAACGGCGCGGCATGCTGCGCAAACTGTGTTTTGGCCCACTCGTGATGCGCATCATCGCGGCAAAGCAACGCCACCCATGGTCCTGTATCCAAAATCAGCTGGCCGCTCATACGCTGCCAAAACCCTTCAAATACTCCGGGTTGGATGACAAATCCGTCGGTCCACCACCAAAGCAGCCAACCAGATCTCCGGCTTGGTCCAGCGCCGACACCAATGGCGTCATCGTTTTTCGCTGGGCAATAAATGCTGTCAGCGCTCGGCGCACCAGCTCAGACTTGCTCAGGTGAGCTTGCTCACTGAGTTGCAGCAATTCCTGCTCCAAAACGGGTGGGATTTTGATCGTCAACGTATTCATGCGCGAATAATACCGTATGGCATGAGGTAATACAAATTCATCGAGCGAAATGTAGGGGCGACGTCTCTTTTCTATTCAATCGGTGGCTCAAACCGCCTCCAAGTCCCGTGTGGCTTCGTCCAGTACAGCCTGGGAAACGCCGTGTTTTCTGAGGGAATCAAGCAGTCGAGCTCGAGCGCTGAAAGCAAACTGCTCTTCATCGCGGCGCAGGCCATCGCTCAGGTACGCCTTGAGCAGCGATTGGTATCCGGCAAAGCCTCGCTTGGGGGCAATGCTTTTCATGGACTCCACTACATCTACGGGAATCCGCAGAGTGATCGAGGTCATGGCTCGATCTTTTGTCAGCCTTGTCTTGAGGGTCTCAGAAATGCTCATGGTCGCGCCTTTCGTCGCTAGTGGCGTTGCAGTCATCTCACACAAAATCGGTGCCGTTCAAGTGGTACTTGACTTCCATACGTGAATTCTAAT
>CAYHDD010000859.1:0-1647 GCA_964355195.1 uncultured Rhodoferax sp.
GCACAGCATGGCGATATTGGAGACCGCGTGCACCATGTGCGCAATCTGCATGCTGGCGCGCTCATAGGCAAAACCAGGCAACACCTTGTCGAGGAACAGACCCGACGCCACCACCACCAATCCGAGGGCAAAGACGCCGCCCCAGTACGTGACCTTTTCGCCCGCATTGAAACGACCCGACTCAACTTCCTTGCCTGACAAAATGCCGCCACCCTTGAGCATCCAGTTCACATCACCCTTGGCCGGCATGTTGTCGCGCATGAAAACGATGATGACGATCAGCAGGGACACCGAAAAGATCGGTCCGGTGAAGTTGTGCACATTCTTCAACAAATAGGCGAGCCAGCCAAACAGCGTGCTGCCCATCAGCGGCAGCAGAAAGAACTTGCCAAAAGCCATCACCACACCCGAGACCGCCAGCGCGCTGAAGGCAATGGCGTTGGCCCAGTGCGCGGCGCGCTCGAGCGGTGTAAAGCGCTCAACAAGGCGGCCCGTGGGCTGGTCGTTGACCTTCATCGGGCCGATGCGCCAGTGGAAGATGCCGATCGCCAGCACGACGATCAACAACAAGGCACCACCGTAAGGAATGATGAGCTTGTTGCGCACCTGGCGCCAGGCCTCACCCGCGTTGGTGACGCGCGAACCCGGGTACTGCACGCTGGACTGGATCAGGTTACCCGCCTCGGGCGCTTCCGACTTGGGCAAGCTGCTGGTGCCGGTGGCCCCAGCCCCAACCTGGCGCCACATCGGCGCATTGTTGCCGGGCTGAACCTTGGCACGCTCGGCGTTGCTCTGCGCGGCGTAACCGGGATCAAAGCTGGCGTCGGGCTTGAGTTCAAGCGCATTCTGGCTTTGGACCGCCGGTGCCGCTGGCGCGGCCGGCGGGCTCTGCGCCAGAGTGCTGGTGCCGCACAGCAACAGCAAAGCGAAGGCAAGAGTGTTCTTCATGGCTTGCTCCGGCTCAGTTCATCCGACCGTAGTCGTTCTGCCCCTGTTGCGTGCGTGCCTTCAGCTGCGACTCCCAACTCACCTTGTCACCCTGCTTCCAGCCCGATGCAGCGTAAGCCTTGCCGGTGCCAGCGTAGGGCGCGCTGTCCTTGTTGGCGTCGCCGATGGTCTGTGGCTTCTCGCCGCAAGCCGACAACAAGGCCAGCACGGCCATCATTCCAAACAGTTGCTTCATGACTTTGCTCCTGGCGTTGCGGCGGTGCCGGGTTGCCCGGCCTGCTTGGAACCATAGGCTGTGCCCCAACCCCAGACCTCGGCGCCCTTGCCGCGCTTGAGCACTCGGTTGCGGAAGATGTCAGCCACCACGTCACCGTCTCCAGCGATCAGGGCCTTGGTCGAGCACATCTCAGCGCACACCGGCAGCTTGCCCTCGGCCAGACGATTGCGGCCATATTTTTCGAACTCGGCCTGGCTGCCATTGGCTTCGGGGCCACCAGCGCAGAAGGTGCATTTGTCCATCTTGCCGCGTGCGCCGAAGACGCCTTGCGACGGAAACTGCGGCGCGCCAAACGGGCAGGCGTAAGAGCAGTAACCGCAACCGATGCAGACGTCCTTGTCGTGCAGCACCACACCTTCGTCGGTGCGGTAGAAGCAGTTGACCGGGCAGACCGCCATGCAGGGCGCGTCGCTGCAATGCAT
>CAYHDD010000860.1:0-1647 GCA_964355195.1 uncultured Rhodoferax sp.
GGCTCGGGCATCGGCCGCGCGACGGCGCTACTGTTCGCCAACGAAGGTGCAAAGCTGGTGCTTGGCGACAAGACCGAGGCGGTGCACGAGACGGCGCGACAGGTCGTTTCGGCAGGTGGTCTGGCGACGGCGCTTCAGATAGACGCCGGCGTGGAAAGTGATGTCGCCAACATCGTGGCAAGCGCAATCTCGAGCTATGGCAAGTTGGACGTCACCTTCGCCAACGCGGGCATTTCGGGCGGGATCGAGGGCATCTTCGACTCGACCCCGGAGCTTTGGAGCGAGATCCTGCGCGTCAATCTGATCGGCTGCTGGCTGATGGTCAAACATGCGGGCAAGGCGATGATGGATGCCGGAAGCGGTGGCTCCATCATTTTGACTGCGTCGCGCGGCGCAGCCGGAGGAACTGGCACAGGTCGCCCTGTTCTTGGCTTCCGACGAGGCAAGCTATGTCAACGGGCAGGCGATCGCCGTCGACGGCGGGCTTTCCAGTTCACACCCAGTAACACGGCAGGCAACCGGACGGACCGCCTTTTGAAATTCCTTCACCGGTTCAGCACTTCGAACCGGATCCCGGCGAGTTGCAGGCGCTCCAGCAGCGCGCTTCCCATGGCCTGCACCGGCGTCAGTACACCGCCCAGCCGGGGTAGCTTGTCAAACGCCAGGCACAAGGCGGATTCAGCCAGCATCTTTGCCGTCTCTCCATAACCCGGGTCGCCACCGCTGACCTGGGTCTCGACGTTCTTTCCGCCACCGGTACCGATAAAGGTCACCTTGAACCAGCCCTTGCTGCGCTGCTCCGGGCTCGGGCCATCACCGGCTTCCTTGATGCGCAACAGCCGCTCGCGTGTCAACCTGAACTGTGCGCCGGCGAAAACGGCTGCGACACCGCCCAGAAGCACAGCCACACTAGTGAGTTTCTTGAGCAGCAAGAAATGCCCGTAGCGGAAGTCGGGGCCGTAACGATCAAGTGCAGCGGCCGAGCGGCGCACGATCTGCGGATCGATGGTCGGCATCGGCACGGCCCAGCCATCGAGTTCCGTTTCAAAGTGAACCGACTCGCCGGTCGAGCCGATCTTGCGCCCTGCTGGCAAAGGCTGCGCCTGGCGTCTTTGTTTGCTGATATTGAGCGAACTCCTGAAGCGAGAGAACGCCGTCACGGCCGAGTGCAAGGTGCCACCCGAAAAGGTACCGCCGGCTCGCACAAAGCCCTCGATTTTGATCGGCACATTGGCGGGCAACTGCCCAACGGTGAACCAGACGCCGAGGTCATGCGGAATGCTGTCGAAGCCACAGCAATGGACGATGCGCGCACCGGTCTTGACCGCCAACTCGTGATAGCGCAACCACATCTGGTCCACAAACTCTGGCTCGCCAGTGAGGTCCACGTAGTCGGTGCCGGCGTTGGCGCAGGCCGCCACCAAAGGCTCTCCGTATTGGATGTAGGGGCCGACGGTCGTGATCACTACTCTGGCGGACTCGGCGATATGCTGGATCGACGCGGGGTCGGTCACATCCGCCAGCAGGAGTTTGATGGCATCAAAGCCAGGCGCAACGGCAGCAAGTCGCTCCCGCACCTTTTGCAGCTTGTCGAGATTCCTGCCTGCCAGGGCCCATCGCAAAGTAGGGTCGCCGTGTCGGGCCAGG
>CAYHDD010000861.1:0-1647 GCA_964355195.1 uncultured Rhodoferax sp.
CCCGCCAGGGTCTTGACCGCGGCAACACCCTTGTAAGTTTCGGCGGCGATATTGTCCACCGCAAAGAACGGACTGCTCTTGCGAAGACTGTCGGCCTGTGGGCCGTCGATTGGCAGCAGTTCAATGCCGGAACCGCTGGAGGCCAGTTCGGCAATCGCGCCAGCTGGTGCACCGCCGGTGAAGAAGAAGGCATCCAGTGCGCCGTCTTTCATCTTGTCACCGGCCTGATTCGGCTTGATGTACTCGGGCTTGATGTCGGATTCTTTCACGCCATACGCCAGCAGTACCAGGCGTGCGTTGATCAGGGTGCCCGAGCCGGGTTCATCCAGCGCCACACGCTTGCCCTTGAGGTCGGCCACGCTCTTGATGCCAGAGCCCTTCTTCACCACGATGTGCAGGCTTTCGGGGTACAGGTTGGCGATCATGCGCAGCCCGGCGACATTGGGTTTGCCTTCGTAGATACCGGTGCCCTTTTGCGCCCAGGTGGCGACGTCGGACTGGCTGAAGCCGGACTCCATCGATCCGCCCGCAATGCCGTTCACATTGGCCAGTGAGCCGTTGGAAGCCTGGGCCGTGGCGATGATCTTGCCGGGCACCGAAACGGCGTTGGCGATCATGCCGCCAATCGGATAGTAAGTGCCTGCGGTGCCGCCGGTGCCGATGCGGAAGAACTGCTGCGCCTGCGCGCTGCCTGCGACAGCAAGAGCCAGCAGCGAGATTTTGAGGAGATGCGAGAGATTCATGATGGTTTCGGTCCTTGTGAGGAAGTGCAACAAAAGGTCAGCGGGCAATGGTACAGCAGAAAGCGGGCTGGGCTCACAGACAGCCGAGGGCGCTGCATACGCATGGGAAACAGGTGTGCTGCGGCGACGCGCTAACATCGGTTACATAGCAGTTACATCGCAACTGCGTCCAGTTTTTTAACTCGTCAATGGCACATCACATGCAAAACCTTAACCTCAACACCCCCGACTACGTGAGGAACCCCAAGCTGATTGCCTGGGTGGCTGATATGGCTGCCCTGGCTCAACCCGAGCAGGTCTATTGGTGCGACGGTTCGGAGCGCGAATATGCGGATCTGTGCCAGCAGTTGGTCGATTCCGGCACCTTCAGGAAGCTGAACCCGACGCTGCGCCCGAACAGCTTTCTGGCCTGCTCGGACCCGACCGACGTGGCGCGCGTGGAAGACCGTACCTACATCTGCTCCGAGGCGAAAGAAGACGCTGGTCCGACCAACAACTGGATGGCGCCGGCCGAGATGCGCTCGCTCTTGCAACACGGGCAGCAGGATGCTGGCGACGGTGGCAAGCAAGCCTTGTTTGCGGGTTGCATGAAGGGCCGCACGATGTACGTTGTTCCCTTCTCGATGGGGCCGCTGGGCTCGCACATTTCGCACATCGGCATCGAGCTGACCGACAGTGCCTATGTGGCGGTGAGCCAGAAGATCATGACGCGCATGGGCAAGGCGGTGTTTGACGTGCTCGGCGTCGACGGTGACTTCGTCCCCTGCATGCACACGGTGGGTGCACCGCTGGAGCAGGGTCAGCCGGACGTCAAGTGGCCCTGCAACAAGACCAAGTACATCGTTCATTACCCGCAAACGCGAGAAATCTGGAGCTACGGCTCGGGCTATGGCGGTAACGCCCT
>CAYHDD010000862.1:0-1640 GCA_964355195.1 uncultured Rhodoferax sp.
GGGCGCATGATGAGCGTGAGCTGAAAACCTGCCAGTGTGATCGCGGGTAACACCAGGTGATGCCAGCCATCCAGCGTGAACAAGCCGCTCTGCCACCAGCCAAACTGCACCACTTCACCGCGCCCAAAACTTGGGAACCAGCCCAGGCCGACGGAGAACGCCAGGATCAGCAGGATGCCGATCAGAAAAGTGGGCAGCGACACACCCAGCAAGGACAGCATCATGAACAGCTGGCTCAGAAAAGTTCCCCGTTTGAGCGCCGAATAGACGCCCAGCGGCACTCCTATCAGCAAGGCCAGCGTGGCGGCGACCAGGGCCAGCTCCAGCGTGGCGGGCAGGCGTTCGGAAATCAGGCGTGACACTTTGGCGCCCTGACGCAAACTCAGGCCAAATTCACCCTGCACAGCATTCAGAAGGAAATGCCAGAACTGGACGAAGAAGGGCTGATCCAGCCCGAGGTCTGCACGCAATTGTTGAATCTGATCCGGCTTGGCATCCTGGCCCAGCAAGAACACCACCGGGTCACCGACGTACTGAAACAGCATGAAGGCGATGAAGGCGACCACCACCATCACGACCATGGCCTGTATCAAGCGTCGAAGAACAAATGCGGTCATCAATCAAAGAAAATTGGCGAAAGGTGGAATCTAACAGATCAGCATCCGCCCTGGCTCAAATTCAGTTTTGCGCCACTTCCGCAAACAACTGAGTCGCGCTGACCTCCAGCGCCACGCTTGACAATGTGACTGCCTGACCACGGGCGAACGGATGCAACACCCACAGGCCGTCGGCACCCTTGCGGTAGCAGTCAACATTACGTGTGTCCAGGTCAACCAGCAAGTATTCCTCCAGGCTTGGAAGACTGCGGTAATGACTGAACTTGACGCCCCGGTCGTAAGCTGCGGTGCTCGATGACAGCACTTCGGCAATCAGCCTGGGTTCGCTCTTGACCATGGCGTTTGCAAAGTCGAGCGCGCTACAGGTGACCAAGACATCAGGATAAAAGTAGCTATTGGCAGAAGCGACGTGCAGACGCATATCGCTCATGTAGGTTCGGCACGGGCTGCCAGCGAGGTGCTGGCGCAGGGCGATGTAAAGATTGCCCGCGACCATCACATGCCGGTCTTCGGCACCAGCCATGGCGTACACCTCGCCATCAAGGTATTCGTGGCGCTCGCTTTGCGCAGATTCCCACGTCAGGTAATCTTCAGCGCTGAAAGTCGGCATTTGTGCGGCCTGTGCCATGATCCCCACGTCCTTTGTCGTCAATTCGGTTCTCATTATGGACGCGCCCGAGCTTGGACGCCCATCTCGACTCGAAAAAAGAGTGTCCCCAGCTGGGCGCACGACGCAAAAAACCCCGCTGCGTTGCCGCAGCGGGGTCTTGACTTTTTAGGTCCTTAACTGACTGGCGTCAGCGCGGGATCAGAAAGCGTGACGCACACCCAGGTCAAAGCCAGTGGACGAACCATTGGCGGGCGTAGCAGCACCGTTCAACGCTTGAGCAGCGCCGCCGGAATTGGACAGGCTGGCGAAGGTGCCGTACAGAGCGGTGCGCTTGCTCATGTCGTAGACATAGCCGAGTGCGAACTTGTCGGTCTTGGCGCCGTTGCCATTGTCAGAGTTGGAGAACGAAACGC
>CAYHDD010000863.1:0-1633 GCA_964355195.1 uncultured Rhodoferax sp.
GACGCGGCCATTGCCCAGGCGCTGGCCGAAGCGCAGGCGCAGCGCATCGGTGGCAAGGAGGTGACGCCCTTTCTGCTGGCCCGTGTCTGCGAACTGACCGGCGGCGACAGCCTGACATCAAACATCGAACTGGTGCTCAACAATGCACGCCTGGCCAGCGCGATTGCCAAGGAACTGCTGGCACTGGGCTGACAATGCACACTCTTGGAGAATCCATCATGAAAAAACTCAAGGTCTCGATCCAGCTTGAAATGTCCGTGCCGGACGACTGGATGATTGTCGAAACTTCCGAAGGCACGCCCGTGCTCAAGCTGCCCAACGGGCAGTTTCTGGACATCGCCATTGAACCCCTGTTCGCCGCCGACCCCGAAGACATCTGGAGCAACACCGAAGACGAGGCGGTGCTCAACGACATCCTGGACATGGTGGAAAGCGAAGTCGTAGCCTACGAGTTTGTGACTCACTAGACCTCAACTTGAAGCGGCAAGCCGAGCGCATTGAACACGCGCACTGCGGCGTACGCATCGTTGGCGGCGTAGACCAGTTGCGCCTCGGTCAGCCGGGCGTTCGCCCAGTTGCTGGTGGCGGCCTTTTTGGACTTGATGAAGCGCTGGTTGAAGAGAACGGCCACGGCGCCTTTGACGCCCATGTCCTTTCGATATCCGCGCTCGCGAAAGACGCTGTTCAACTCCAGAACCCCGGCCGCTTCCACGCCCAGTTTGTGAAGAATGCGCTTGCGGTCGTCGCCCAGACCAAAGCCCGCTTTGATGATGCCGCCCAGCGCCAGCAACTCGCCCGCGACGGCGCGGCATTGGGGGTCGTGGAGTTGAAAGACCCAGGCGCGCTCAGGCGTGGAGAGCTGCAGAATGTGCGGCCCTTCGGAGACTTCACCGACCCGAAACGTGGGTTTGGATTCGGTGTCAAAACCCCAGGCCGGGGCGTCGCGCAGTTGGGCCGACGCCGCGCGCGCCTCGTGCTCGGTGCAGACCAGCGTGATACGGTCCAGCCCGAGTCGCTCAAACGGCGCCAAAAGGGCGATGGCATCTTTGTCGGGGGTGGCGTGGCGGTTGGGCATGGGTTTCCTGGTTCGGGGCATACTCGTCAAAGACGATTACAACAGCATCAAGGATAGCCCGACATAACCCAGTCTCCTGGAACCCACGCAAATGACACAAGGGGCTTCGAGCCCTGGGCAGCATCGAAGTCCGCCAAAGATCAACCAGGACGCCGTTCAGTCGGGTTTGCCGCAGGTTGACTGCCTGTACAAAACTGCCAATCGCCATGCTGCTCTGGACCGCTGTGCAAGCCCTGACCGCCACCGTGGCCAAGATCGAAGTTCCGGCACTCCTGAGAGTCACACCGGCCTACGCTGCCTGATCACTCCAACCCCCATGCCTCACATCACGCGGGCCTTGTCACCCGCCCGGCAAAAGCATGACTTCACAGCAGGCCGTTGTCGGGTCTATCATTGATCCTGATCGACACGCGCTCCCATGACACCTCAAACCATCCTTGCTCATCACGATAGTGGCCAACTCTGGACACAAGCGCTAAGCAGCGCGGTTGAATTCGATGTCGCTGATCTGATGGCGGGTCACCTAGTCACGACTGGCACACTGACCGACGCATGGCC
>CAYHDD010000864.1:0-1626 GCA_964355195.1 uncultured Rhodoferax sp.
GGTACAAGTCAGGCCCTGCGCAGCGCGCTCCAGCGCCTTGACGCCCCAATCAGCGGCGTCTTGCATGTAGACATTGAAGGCCGGCTCGTCAAACTGGATGATGTCAACGCCATCCGCCTGCAAAGCCAGCGCCTCCACGTTGAGCAACTCGGCAAAGGCGAAGGCCATTCGGACCTTGTCGCCGTAGTAACGGTCGGCCACCGTATCGACGATGGTCAGCGGTCCGGGCAAGGTGAACTTGAGTTTCTTGCGCGTATGGGCGCGCGCCAGTTGTGCCTCGACGGCATGCACACGCCCCTTGAGCTTGAGCGGCCCCACCACCTGCGGCACCTGCGCTTCGTAGCGCCCGTTGCGGATGCCCATGCTGACCTTGTGTTCAAAGTCGATGCCCTCGACCTGCTCCAGAAAGCCATGCACAAAGTGCTGGCGCGACTGTTCACCGTCGCCCACAATGTCCAGGCCCGCATCTTCCTGCGCCTTGATCCACAGCAGCGTCGCGTCCGCTTTGGCCTGTTGCAACTCGGCGCCTTGGGCCTTCCATTGCGGCCACAGTTTCTCAGTCTCGGAAAGCCAGGCCGGTTTGGGCAAGCTGCCCGCAATCGAGGTAGGAAACACGATGCACTCCAGGTGTGAAGGGATGAGGCGCATGGTAGCGGCAAGAACCGCCAGCCATTACAGACCGTGACTCTCAAGCCTGACCGGCCCTTTGGGCGTATGCAGCAGCGCCGTGATGTTGGCCGGACCCGTCTGCAGCGTCACGCCGGTCAAGCCAATCGCCTGGTAAGCGTCTTGCAGCAGCGCCGCCGAGGGGTGCGCCACCGTCAGGCTTTGCAGGCTCACGCCAGAGCGCGGCAAGCTGTTTCTGGGATGCAGGCGCAGCGGCTCCCTGGCGCCCGGTTCACCCCACTCAATCAGCGTCGGCAGAGCGCCATTGAAGAGGCGCTGACCATCTTCACGCACCGTAATTTGCCACTGCAGCATGCCTTTCCTGCTTGGCCTACTGGCCTGTAAAACCGGCCCACGCGCCAGACCCTGCGCCTGCAGGGCAGCGCACGCCGCCTGAATGTCCTGCGTACTCGCCACAAAGTGCACCAGGCGCGGCTCGGCGGCCACGCCGGCTTGCAGCGCCGCATCGTCCAGGTCAAACCAGCGTCTGTTACCGGGCGCGGTCAGCGGTAGCGCCGTCGGGTTGATGCCAATGATTTCCAGGTAGGCCAAAGGATTGGTCGGCGTGGCGATCTTGAACAGCCGGTTGTGCGTGCCAAACAGTGCATGCTCGCCACCCGGGCCAGGTGTGATGCCGAACACCGCCTCACACCATTGCACGCCCTGCGCCAGCGTTCGGGCTGCGACAACCAGATGATCAATTTGTGCTTTCATGGAGCTGATTGTCGTGCCTGCCGGCACGCGGTCAACCACCCATCAGCCATGCCATACCCATCTGTGCATCATGGTCAATATCAGTCGCTTCAACACAAATTGGTAGGGCATGGTATACATCAAGAGATCAATGGTGGAAATCTGCGCCGAGTCAAGCCTTGGTGTGAAGTGGACCCCGGATTTAAGACAAAAATTTAAGATGTCCTCAAGTCCAGGAAATCCAGAAAATGACCGAAATCAAGAAAC
>CAYHDD010000865.1:0-1616 GCA_964355195.1 uncultured Rhodoferax sp.
ACGTGCGCATGCACGAGTCAACCCACCAGCGCCCCATTGATCGTTTTGAAGAGGAGCGCGCCCGTTTATTACGGCTCAACCCTGCTGGCTTCGATCTGGCACGGGTGAGCACGGTGCGCGCCACCAAGCAGTTTCGCGTGCCGCTGGACTCCAATCACTACACGGTGCCGGCGCGCTATGCGGGGCGTAGTCTGACGCTCAAGGCCTATGCCGATCGGGTCTGCATTTATGACCAGCAACAGCTCATCGTGCGCCATGCGCGCAGCATGGACCGGCACAAGGACATTGTGGACCCCGAGCACGAGCAGCAGTTGGTAGTGCAGCGCAAGAGTGCGCGTGAACAACGCCTGGTGGCGCATTTCTTGGCAATCTCCCCACGCGCCCAAAGCTACCGCGAGGGACTGGAGGCCAAACACGTCAATGCACGAGCCCACCTGCGCAAGATTGTGGCGTTGGTCGATCTGCACGGTAAGGAGGCGGTAGCCCGTGCGCTCGATGATGGTCTGGAGTTGCAGGCCTTCAGTGCCGAGTACATCGCCCATATTCTGAGCGCCCGCCGACGTGTCGGGGAGGAACCAGCGGCCCTACAACTCACTCGCCGCGCTGACCTGCTGGAGTTGGAGTTGCCCGAGCCTGACCTGTCGATTTATGACCTCAATGATGGAGAGTGACCATGGCCAAGACAGGTGACAAGTTAAGCTTCGACGCTGATGCAATGCGAAAGCACTTGGGCGTATTGAAACTGCCGTTCATGCTGGAGAATCACCAGTCGCTTGCACAGGCGGCCGTTGATAAGCACTGGTCGCACTTGGTGTACCTCTCGGAGCTGGTCAGCGGCGAGGCTGCTGCCCGTGATGACCGCAGGGTTGAGCGCTGCATCCAGCAGGCCAGGTTTCCAGTGCTCAAGACGCTGGATCAGTTTGACTGGAACTGGCCCACCAAGATCAACCGTTTGCTCATCCAGAACTTGTTTCATCTGGACTTTGTCAAACAGCACGCCAACGTCGTGTTCGTCTCTGGCACCGGTCTGGGCAAGAGTCATCTGATGACGGCCCTGGGCCTTGCTGCGTGCCAGAAGGGGCATTCGGTTCTGTTCACTGGGGCCATCGAGATCGTCAACACGCTGACCGAGGCACAGGCCCGTGGCAGCGTCAAACGTGCGCTCAATCACTACATCAAGCCGCAGGTGCTGTGCATTGACGAGCTGGGCTACTTGCCCATCGACAAGTTTGGGGCCGACTGCTTGTTTCAGATTCTCAGTCATCGCTATGAACGCGGTGCCACCCTGATTACAACCAACAGGGTCTACAAGCAGTGGGCCACTATCTTCAACAACGACGCCGTCCTGACATCGGCGCTGCTTGATCGCCTCTTGCACCATGTTGAGACCGTGCGCATCGAGGGTAAGAGCTATCGCGCTCAAGGCCAAGTCGAAATCTGAAGGGGGGCTCAGCTCAGGGCTGGATTGTCTGCGAAAACGGTGTTTGCAGCCCAAAACCCATCAGTATTTCCAGACCGGCAAAATCTCTGCATGTTCGTCCCGGCGGCCACAGTAATCGTTAACCAGCCGTTGCTGCTCGGTAATTGCAGCGATGCCGTGGGCTGAAACCCAACTT
>CAYHDD010000866.1:0-1607 GCA_964355195.1 uncultured Rhodoferax sp.
TGAGCGAAAAGATACGCCGCATTGCGCACCTTGACATGGATGCCTTCTATGCCTCCGTGGAGTTGCTGCGCTACCCGCAGCTCAAGGGCCTGCCGGTGGTGATCGGAGGGGGACGGCGTAGCGTGGATGCAGCAATTGACCCGGCGCGACCCGACGCAGCACTGCACCGGATTGCATTGAACGATTTTCCGTTATTGAAAGACTACACCGGTCGCGGCGTCATCACCACCGCCACGTACGCGGCGCGCCAGTTTGGCATCGGCTCGGCGATGGGCTTGATGAAGGCTGCCAGGCTCTGCCCGCAAGCCGTTCTGCTACCGGTCGACTTCGCCCAATACCACAAGTACTCGCGTGCCTTCAAGGCCATCATCACCGACATTGCGCCTCTGATGGAAGACCGTGGTGTCGACGAGGTCTACATCGATTTCACCGACGTGCCCGGCGGCCAGCGCGAAGGCGGGCGCGTGCTGGCGCGTCTGATCCAGAAAACCATTCTTCAGCAGACTGGTTTGACCTGTTCAGTAGGCGTTGCCCCCAACAAACTGCTGGCCAAGATGGCCAGCGAGTTCAACAAGCCCAACGGCATTGCGATCGTCTACGCGGCCGACCTGGAGAGCAGGATCTGGCCGCTCGCCTGCCGCAAAATCAACGGCATCGGCCCCAAGTCGGATGAAAAACTCGCGGCGCTCGGCATTCAAACGATCGGCGACCTGGCCCAAAAAGAGCTCGGCTGGCTGCAAGCCCATTTTGGCCAAAAGAGCGGCGCCTGGATGCACGACGCGGCCTGGGGCCGTGATGAGCGTCCATTGGTGATTGAGAGCGAGCCGGTGTCGATCAGCCGCGAAACGACGTTCGAGCGCGACCTGCACGCGGTGCGCGACAAGGCCGAGCTGAGCGCCATTTTCACCCGTCTGTGCGAACAGGTTGCATCTGACTTGCAGGCCAAGGGCTACGTGGGAAAAACCATCGGCATCAAACTGCGCTACACAGATTTCAAGAGCGTCACGCGGGACCAGACGCTCGACACCTACACCGCCGACGCCCCAACCATTCGCCACAGCGCTGGCCTGTGCCTGAAACGGGTGCCCCTAAACCAGCGCCTGCGTCTGCTGGGTGTGCGCGTCGGCTCGCTGGTGCGCGCTGACAGCAACAAGCCCGAGCCGCCACCGATGCTCTGATCCCAGTCGGCTGCATCGAGACTTTAGTGAGCCTTGTCAAAGAAATTGGCCGGTGGTCCGCAGAAGACAAGGGTTTTCCCGTAGATACTCCAAGCACTATGAATTTTCCACTGAGCACCGAAACGATTCAAAACGTCACCTTTGATGAAATCAGGCTGGGCCAAAGCGCGCGCCTGCTGCGCACCTTGACCCTGGCAGACATCCAGGCCTTCGCTGCCGTATCGGGCGACACCAACCCGGCCCACATGAATGCCGAATACGCGAACGACACCCTGTTTCATGGGGTCATCGCGCACGGCATGTGGGGCGGCGCGCTGATCTCGGCGCTGCTTGGCACGCGCTTTCCTGGTCCCGGCACGATTTACCAGGACCAGGTGTTGCACTTCACCAAACCGGTGCGCGTCGGGGACACGCTGACTGTCACCGCCC
>CAYHDD010000867.1:0-1606 GCA_964355195.1 uncultured Rhodoferax sp.
TGACGGGTAATCAGGGCCTTGTTGAAGAGCCCGGCGATTACTTTCAGCCGCGCGCCACCCTTGACGCCCTCGGGGAACCAAGTGAGGTGGCCAGCGGTATGTTCGACAGCGTGAGTAAGCACGGCGCGTTGTGTGTCCGTGAGTTTGATTGGGTTGTTCATGATCGTTTCCTTAAGGTGGTTGATGACAAGCACATGAACGCTCTACGCCCACAACGAGTCAAGCAATTGACGCAACTAAATCGAGATTGTTTCCATGGGACTGTCCATTCGCGGCTATGCCAAGGAACGTGGTGTCTCTGATGCCGCCGTTCGCAAGGCCATCAAGACCGGACGCATCACGCTCAGTGCCGACAAGACGCTCGATCCCATGGTGGCAAATGCTCAATGGCTGAAGAACACCGACTCTAGTCAGCAACGACGCATCACCTCCGCTGCTCAGCCGGTGAGCAGAACTGGTGAAGTGAGCTCGGACCTGATGAAGGGAGGTAGCACGACTTTTGTACAGGCACGTACCGCGAACGAGGTCGTCAAAGCGCAAACCAATAAGGTGCGCCTGGCCAAACTCAAAAGCGAACTAGTGGATCGTGCCCATGCCTTGGCCCTGTTCTTCAAGCTGGCGCGATCCGAGCGCGACGCTTGGCTCAACTGGCCGGCGCGTGTCTCTGCGACGATGGCCGTGGCGTAGGGCGTTGATGCACACACCCTGCATGTGCAGTTGGAGTCGGCCACACGGCAGCACCTACAAGAACTGGGTGAGCTTCGCCTGAAGGTAGATGAGTGATGTTCGACGGCGATCTTGAACTGGAGCAAGCCTGGCGCGACGGATTGATCCCTGATCCCCTGCTCACCGTCTCCGAGTGGGCCGACCAACATCGGATGCTGTCCAGCAAGTCCAGCGCTGAGCCAGGCCGTTGGCGTACCAGCCGCACGCCGTACCTGAAGGAAATCATGGATTGCCTCTCACCCATGTCGCCGGTTGAACGGGTGGTCTTCCAGAAGGGTGCGCAGTTGGGTGCGACGGAAATGGGCAACAACTGGATCGGCTATGTGATCCACCACGCTCCGGGGCCGATGATGGCGGTATCGCCAACGGTAGAGATGGCCAAGCGTAATTCGAAACAACGCATTGACCCATTGATCGAAGAGTCAAGCGTGCTGGCCGAGTTGATCGCTCCCGCCCGCAGCCGGGATGCCGGTAACACCATCCTGGCCAAAGAGTTTCGCGGCGGCGTGCTGGTCATGACTGGAGCCAACAGTGCGGTCGGCTTGCGTTCAATGCCAGTGCGCTATCTGTTTCTTGACGAAGTGGATGGTTATCCACGCGATGTTGACGGTGCAGGCGATGCGATTGCATTGGCCGAAGCACGTACCCGAACCTTTGCCCGGCGCAAGATTTTTATCGTCTCGACGCCGACCATTTCCGGCGCGTCCAGTGTTGAACGGGAATATGAGGCAAGTGATCAGCGTCGCTACTTTGTCCCGTGCCCAAATTGCGATCACCGTCAGTGGCTGCGCTTCGAGCAATTGCGTTGGGAGAAGCACCTACCGGAAACTGCTGCTTATGTCTGCGAATCCTGTGACCAGACTATCCCGGAGCACCATAA
>CAYHDD010000868.1:0-1599 GCA_964355195.1 uncultured Rhodoferax sp.
GCGAAGCCAAACATCTGGCGCATGTCGGCCAGCGTCTTTTTGGCGGTGCGCACCATGTTCTGTGTGGGCGTGGCGCGTGATTTGATGGTGTCCACAATCTCCTGAATGTGCGCTTTGCTCACGTCCGCCGCCGCCACATTGCCGATGAGCGGGAAGACATCGCGCTCAAAAGAGCGCAGCGCCTCGCTGCCTTTGTCGGCGCGCTGGACCAGCTCCAGCCGCTGCCATTGGTCAAACAGGCTGCGAACCGTCATGCGTGCGGTCTTTTCGGCCAATGCTTGGAGCCGCAATTGTTGCTGGTGCACAGCGTCTTGCCGGTCGGCTTCGATTTTGAGGAGTTCGACCTCACGCTCGGCTGCCAGGCGCAGTTGGTCGGCTTCGCGGTCGGATTGCACTTGCTCACGGACAAGTTGGCTCTGTTCCACCGGATCAATGCCGTTTTGAATCTTCACACGCAAGGCGTCGCGGTCTTTGCGGATGGCGGTGATGTCAGATTTGGGCCAGGTGCCGACCAGCACTTCGCGTGATTTACCGCCAAACTTGTAGGCGAACCGGAATTGAACCGAAACGGCACCGTCTCGCGCTACATAGACTTTGCCTTTGAGCGATCCACCGTCAGTTAATCGGCGTCCGTGGTCCGCAGCATTCAGCGCTTTGAGTTCCAACATCGTCAGTGCCATAGCAAACCCCGGTAGTCTGCGCCGTCGCCGTTGTCCCAACCATTGTCCCAACTGCAACGCAGGCTTTGAGTGTATCTTAATGGACGTTGTTGGATAATACCTTTAGTGATGTTTGGTAAAAAGTCGTTTTAATTCAAGTAGTTAGGCGACTTTTGAACTTTTATTGAGTTTTCTTGTATTCACTAAAACTTGCATGGGGTGCAAGGGGTAGAAGGTTCGAATCCTTTCACACCGACCAGACAACAGTACAAAGGCCTCCAAGTAGCGATACTCGGAGGCCCTTTTCATTGGTAAATCCATCACTTTCAGTGCAACGGCGTACAAAGCCGTCCATTGACAGCCAGACCGATCCGGGGGTGCAAACGGTGGTACATGACACGGATTTCATAGAAAAGCGGGGGTACAAGTCCCGTTTCCCAATGAAAACCATTGTTCTTGCACCCCCACCTTTGAACGGAGGTGGCCACCGGACGGGCCACTCGGGACGTGAGTGCCGATATTAAAGGCGCCTTGAAGCCGCACCACGGCAAACACTTCGCGGCCATCACCGACCCGGTGAAGCTGGGTGAACTGATCCGCATCATTCGGGGCTATCAGGGCGGACCGATAGTGCGGGCAGCTCTGCAACTGGCACCGATGTTGTTTCAGCGACCCGGCGAGCTACGAACAGCGGCATGGGCTGAATTTGATCTGGATGCGGCGCTGTGGACTATTCCGGCGGCAAGAATGAAGCGCCGGGTAGACGGCAAGAAAAACGGCGACCCGCATCTAGTGCCATTGCCAACGCAAGCGGTAGAGATACTGCGCAAGCTGCACCCGCTGACCGGTCACGGCACTCTGCTTTTCCCTGGTGAGCGCAGCCATGACCGGCCTATCAGTGACAACACCCTGCGGGCGGCATTGTTGACGCTGGGTTATG
>CAYHDD010000869.1:0-1595 GCA_964355195.1 uncultured Rhodoferax sp.
GATAACTTGCTGTCCGCTCGGTGCTTCGGCACCACGCCACTCGCGGGCGTAGCTCAGTGGTAGAGCGCCACCTTGCCAAGGTGGATGTCGAGGGTTCAAGTCCCTTCGCCCGCTTCAAACGGCCCTGCGCATGCAGGGCCGTTTGCATTGGTGCCCCGGTGGACAAGATCAAGACGGCAACCTTATGATCCCGCCCACCTGACCTGTGCGGTGCTTGGCTTGCAAAGAGCACCCTGCAGTCGGCTGGAGCAGCATGGGGTCTCAAAACTCACGCGAAACTGAGGCCGGGTCGGGGTTTTCTCGAGAGCTTGGACTTCTGGATTCCACCATGATTGTGGCCGGGTCCATGATCGGCTCGGGCATCTTCATCGTGTCTGCGGATATCGCGCGCCAGACAGGGTCTGCTGGCTGGACCTTGGGCACTTGGTTAGTCACCGGGCTGCTCACCATGATCGCCGCCTACTCCTTCGGACAGCTCGCGGCAGCTATGCCCAAGACTGGCGGGCAGTACGCCTACCTGCGCGAGCTCTACTCGCCGCTCATTGGTTTTCTTTACGGCTGGGCTTTCTTCTTGGTCATCCAGACCGGGACCATCGCCGCCGTAGCCGTCGGCTTCGCGCGCTTCCTCGGGGTGATGGTGCCGTGGGTGTCTCCCACCGAATGGATCGTCGCGCCCATCCATCTCTCCGATTCCTACGCGCTGTCTCTGAGCACCCAACAACTCGTCGGCATCATGATGTTGCTCGCGCTCACCGCGCTGAACTCGCGGGGACTGAAACTGGGCCGCTGGATACAGAACGTCTTCACTTCCACCAAGACCATCGCCCTCGCTCTATTGATTCTCATTGGCATCTTCGTTGGTTGGAATGCCGATGCCGTCAGCCGCAACTTTGGGGACATGTTCCGCGTCGAAGGCGCAGTGCAAATCAACAGCGGCATGTCTTGGGCGCCCAGCGTGCTTGCTGGCACCAGTTTGTTCGCGCTGATCATCGCCCTCGGTGTGGCCCAAGTGGGCTCACTCTTTTCCGCTGACGCCTGGAACGGCATCACCTTCACGGCGGGCGAAGTGAAAGACCCGCGCAAAACTATTCCTCGCGCACTGGCGCTGGGAACCGGCATGGTCATCGCGTTGTACATCCTGGCCAACATCGCCTACTTGGTGGCGCTGCCGCTGAGCGAGATTCAAAGTGCGCCGGATGACCGCGTGGCCACGCTGCTGCTGCAGAAAGTGTTTGGACCCGTGGGCGCAACGCTGATGGCTGTCGCCATCGTCATTTCCACTTTCGGCTGCAACAACGGACTGGTGTTGGCCGGAGCACGGGTCACCTATGCCATGTCGAAAGACGGCCTGTTCTTCAGCAGCGCCGGCAAGCGGCGCAGTACTTCGGCGCGTTCCGGTGGCGTGACCTTGGCGCTGACCGACCAGATCAAATCGGCAGCGGCTCGCTGCAGTTGCAGCGTCATGGCAGAGTCGTTGCGCACAGTGGCTGCTGCCAGCACTTCGGCCCAGACCCGGAACAAGAAGTCGCGCACGCCCCCAGGTACCGGCACCTGATCGAGCATCCGGCGCAACATGATCATCGATTGAATCGTCA
>CAYHDD010000870.1:0-1587 GCA_964355195.1 uncultured Rhodoferax sp.
CCTGGGCCACATCTACATGGGTACCGCCGGTACCAAGGGCGCCTACGAAGGCATGAAAACCGGCTATGTGGACGAGGCCTGGGCGCACGAACATCATGCGCTTTGGCTGGAAGACATCAAGAGCGGCAAGATTCCGGCACAGCGCTCACAGCCGACGGCTATGGCGGGGCAACCGGCTCAGATTTGAGGAAGATTTATGAAGAACACTCTGAAACTGTTTTTTGCCGGTGCTGTTGCCTGCGCGCTCACCAGCGCTGCGTTGGCCAAGTTGCCCGCGCCCTCCGATGACGCCAAGGCCAAGGCCGCCGAAGCAGCAGCTAAAGCCGCCTGGACCGGCAAGGTCGAGGCCTACCAGTTGTGCAAATCGCAGGACCGCGTGGCGGCGCACGCCAAGAAGGCCAAGCTGTCAGAAAAAGATACCAAGGCCGCCGCCAAGGCTCCCGCCGCACCAGCTTCGGCCTGCGCGGACCCTGGACCTTTTGTTTACCCGGTCCCGGCAGCCGCTGCGGCGCCCGCGTCGGCAGCCGCGCCAGCCAAGGCCCCGGCTGCGGCAGCTTCAGCCAAGAAGTAGCCCTGAGTCGGTTGCTGCCCTATCTGACCCAGGCGCGCGCACCGCTGACGCGCGCTATTTCAGCCATCAACGAGTCGGGCCAGGCCACGCTGGTCTCGATCCCGGCCGAGCGTTCCCTGACGGTCTATGTGGACCGGCGCGAGTTGGTGACTTTGATGACGCTTGGTGCCCAGCCCGAACTGCTGGTCCTTGGCTTCTTGCGCAACCAGCGTTTGCTGCAGTCGATCGAGGAAGTTGAGTCGATCACGGTGGACTGGGACGTCGGCGCGGCGGCCGTCAAGACACGGCATGGCATTTCAGACATCGAGGCACGCACTGCGCGGCGCGTCGTGACCACCGGTTGCGGCCAGGGCAGCGTGTTCGGCGACATGATGGCCGAAGTGGACAGCCTGGTCCTGCCACCCGCCAGTCTGACCCAGGCGCAACTCTACGGCATCGTCAACGCCATCCGCCTGCAGGAAAGTACCTACAAATCGGCCGGTTCGGTGCACGGCTGCGCGCTCTTTTGCGGTGAAACGATGCTGCTGTTTGTCGAAGACGTGGGCCGTCACAACGCCATTGACACGATTGCCGGCTGGATGTGGATGCAGGATGATGCCCCCACGCTCGGCACTGACGTGTCCTCGCTTCCCCCCGGGGGGGCGGAGCCTTGCTTGGGGCGGCCCGGCGCGGCGGCAGGCATCAGCGGCGCCGACAAGGTGTTCTACACCACCGGTAGGTTGACCAGCGAAATGGTCATCAAATCGGCCCAGATGGGCGTGCCCATCGTGGTCTCGCGCAGCGGCATCACACAGATGGGGCACGAGGTGGCGGCGCGCCTGGGCCTGTGCACCATCGGGCGGGCTACCAACAAGCGCTTTCTTTGCTACACAGGTTCGGAGCGACTGGTGTTGCAACCGGAGCTGGTGGGCGGGTTGCCTGCGGCTGCGGGCTGATTTTCAAGACTGTTGTTGTTTGACGAAGCCGGGTGTCGGCCCGGCGCCCGACTCACTTTCTCTTGCTTCGCCAAGAGAAAG
>CAYHDD010000871.1:0-1586 GCA_964355195.1 uncultured Rhodoferax sp.
TGGCCGGCATGCCAGCAGCCGTGGTCAACCAGGCACGCCACACGCTGGAGGCGTTGGAACAACACGCCAGCCAAAGTCACTTTCAGGTAGATTTGTTCGCAGCGGCGCCCGCCCCCGTCAGCGCCGAGGCCAGCGCCGTCGAGCAAGCCCTGCAAGCCGTTGACCCCGACGCGCTGAGCCCGCGTGAGGCGCTTGAAGTGCTGTACCAGTTGAAGGCGGTAGCGGCCAAGCGTTAGCGGCCATGGGGAGAACCAGGCCCTGAATACCGGTCGTACAGTCTGCGATAGCCGAAGTTGACCCGGATCGACGTCAGTGCAGCTTGGCGACAGTCCAACATGCCTGGTCTTTCACAAAGTTGACGCTCGCCCTCGGCCGCCTGCTGTGGACGTGCCGAGCTGAAATAAACCGAAACAAAGCGATACGGCGCGGACACCCAAGCTTCGAGACTCAACGGCACCATTGCGGTCATGTTCAACCACTCGCAAAGAGTTAGAAAGATCGCAATGAGTTTCTTCTTCAAACGTAAACTGCGTCACTCCCTGTTTGGCATTGCCGCCGGCCCGCGCTGCGGCTGCCATCGCGACGCCGGCCTGACGCCCGAGCAATCTGCCGAGCGGCGCAACTGGATCGTCGGCCGAATCGCCGACAAGGTGAGCCTGAATGCAGAGCAAAAGCCTTTGCTGACAACGTTGATCGACCAGACGATCGCGCAACGCCAGGCCATGGTGGGCAGCACCACCGACCCGAGTGCCGAATTGCGCTCCTGGTTTGCCGGAGCCAACTTTGATACGGCTCGTGCCCAGGCCCTTATCAACGACAAGGCCGCCACCGTGCAGAGCAAGAGCCCGGCGGTGCTGGCTGCACTGGCCGCCTTCTACGACAGCCTAAACCCTGCGCAGCAGCAAAAAGTCCGTGAGCTTATGGAGGGTGGTCGGCGTGCTTGGTTTCGCCGCTGCTGAGCCCTTGTGGTTTGATTTCCGTTTTAGCCATTCTCACCAAGTAGGAAAGATCATCATGAAAAACTTCTTCCAGCGCAATGTCCGGCGCATCGTATTTGGCATTCTGGGCGCCACCGTGATCGCCGTTGGCTTGTCCGCCTGCGCCCACCACCGTGAACACAACTGGGGCGCCAAGCTAACCCAGGAGCAATTCGTCCAGCAACGCGACAGGATGGTGGACCGCGCCGCCCGCAAGCTGGACCTGAACGCAGAGCAGAAGAAGCTGCTGACCGCCGTCGGCGACAAGCTGTTTGAGCAACGCAAGGCGATGCTGGGCCAGACCACTGACCCCCGTGCCGAACTCAAGTCGCTGATTGCCGGACCAAGATTGGATAGCGCCAAGGCTCAGGCACTGATCATGGACAAGACCACAGTCCTGCAGACCAAGAGCCCGGAAACGCTTCTTGCACTTGCCGCCTTCTACGACAGCCTGAACCCCGCGCAGCAGCAAAAAGTGCG
Organism: uncultured Rhodoferax sp.; assembly: GCA_964355195.1. GTDB lineage: Bacteria > Pseudomonadota > Gammaproteobacteria > Burkholderiales > Burkholderiaceae_C > Rhodoferax. The sequence goes on from CAYHDD010000871.1 coordinate 1,458, forward strand.
TGACCTGTTGGACGGCCACCGCGGCTGGTTCAACCACCTCTAAGGCGTGCAGGAACGGTCGGGTTGACAAGGCGGTCGGTGTGATCAAATAGCTTATGCAACGCATTCTCCTGATTGATGATGACGCCC
>CAYHDD010000872.1:0-1585 GCA_964355195.1 uncultured Rhodoferax sp.
TGCAGGTCAGGCGTGAGGTTGTAGCGCGCCTCCAGCGTGGCCAGCCAGCCATCGTCACCCGAGCCTTCCATCAGCGGGTAGGCGCGCACACCCGAGGGGCCACCGAGCGAGAATTTTTCTGAGGAGTCCAGATTCTTGTTGGCACGCTGGCCGCTGAGCGAGAGCCACAGCGTGCTCTGGTCGCTCATGCGCTGCAAGCGCGCCAGGCTGTAGCCAAGCTTCTGGTAACTACCCGCGCTGCCCGGGCCGGCCTGGTCGGCGCTCTCGTTCGTTGCATTGGCCGACAGATCGACCTGGCCTGCGCTGAGGTTCACACCCCACAGCGTCATGCCGCCCTTGCCAAAGCCGTCGAGCAGGTCACCGTTGAGTGCCAGCAGCGCGGTGTGGATGCGCTTCTCCGAGGTGGCGATTTCATTGGCTTCGTTGTAGTAGTCCTTGCGGTCAATGGCGCCGGCCAGCGACATATTGCGGCTAGCGCTGCGCAGCAGGGGGTAGCTGGCGGTAAGGCCCAGTGTCTTGGCATCGCCTTGGGAGTTGAGTGCGGCAAAGTCCTCGCCCAGCAGTTGGTAGCGCATGGCCGAGGCATTGATGCCAGCGCGCAGCCCCTCGCGCCCGAACGGGCGTGAGTAGCTGAGCCTGAGGTAGCGGCTGCCTTCGCTCGCGTTGCCGTTGGCGCTGATCTGGTCTCCCGCGCCGCCGGGGTTGTCCAGCGAGAGGTTGAAGGTGAGTTTGTCTGCGCCAGTGGAGCGCGCGCCCTGGTTGTCAAGCTGCACCGTGCCGGCCAGCAGTGGCTTGTCTTGCACCTTGACGATGGCATCGGTTTCGCCCGTGTCGCTGCCCGCTGACAGCACGGTGGCTACAGCAAAGCCCGGGGTGTCGTTCAGGATGGCGTTGCCGCGCTCCAGCGCATCAAGGTTGAGCGGGTCGCCCGGTTGCTGGCGCGCTGTCATGGTGCTGCTAACCATTGCGCGGTTCAGCCGCAGCGGCTTGCCACCGTCGTCGATGCGCACGGCACCCAGTCGGCCTTCGATGATGTTGATCTTTACCACGCCATCAGCCAGATCTTGCGCGGGCAGTTGCGGGCGTGCAAACCAGCCATGGCGTCGGTAGGCTTCGGCAACAGCGTTGGCGGCTTGCTGAAGTTCGGTAAAGGTCGACTCCTTGCCGACCCAGGGCGCGAGCACGGCTTGCAGTTCGGGCTCGGCAATCAAGGTGTTGCCGCTGATGCGAAAAGCTTTGACCTGCACGCGCAGGGCGTTGGCATCAGGGGCCAGCGGTACTTGCGGCATGGCCTGCGGCGCGGGTGGCGGCAGGCGAGGCTGCTGCTTCTCGGCTTCACGCAACAGAGAGCCGGCGTCGGGGGCGGTTTGGGCGGCGATGCTACTGGCGAAAAGCGCCAGCGCAATGGCAACAAGGAGTGGCTGCTTGTGGATGTTATGCATGATGAGGACTCAGAAAATCTTTGTTGACGACGATGGGCACGCAGAGCTGGTAGCCCATGCCGCGGATGGATTTGATGTTGGGCGCCAGGGCGCCGGCTTGTTCGAGCTTTTTGCGCAGTCGCACAATCTGCACTTCGAGCGTG
>CAYHDD010000873.1:0-1584 GCA_964355195.1 uncultured Rhodoferax sp.
CAATTTGGTGATCGCCTGGCGCATCATGCTGCTGACTCTGTTGGGCCGGGAGTGCCCGCAATTGGCTGCTGAGGTTTTGTTCTCGGATTTGGAAATCCAGGTGCTCGTGGCGAATTCAAAAAAAACTAACCCAACCACTCTTGCTGGGTCAAGCCGTGCGGATGGTCGCTCCAGGGTGATTTGATTCCACAGAAAATGTTGTTTGTATTCAACAGACTTGCATGCCCGACTGGACCTTTTGCGCCGATTCCGGTACAAACGCGGCTATGCAACCCGATGCGTTCACCAGTGCAGCCCTTTCAAAACTTCAGGTTCGCCTAGTAGAGAGGCATGAAGAGCCGCGCTACAAAGAGCAGATGGCGCTGCATCACTACCTGGGCGATCTGTCAAAGATTGGCGAGACGCTGTGGTACGTGGCCACTTGGGGCGAACAGTGGGTCGCACTGCTGAGCATCTCTGCTGCGGCCCTGAAGTGCGGCGTACGTGACCGCTGGATTGGCTGGGACTTCACCTCCCAATATGGGCGCCTCAAGCTCGTCGCTAACAACAGCCGTTTCCTGATCCTGCCCCAGTGGCACCACCCCAATGTCGGCTCTCGCGTGCTGTCATTGATGCAACGCCGCCTGGTGGATGATTGGCAGGCACGCTTTGGTCACCCTGTGCTACTGCTTGAAACCTTTGTTGACCCCCAGCGCTTTTATGGCGGTGTTTACCGCGCCTCCAACTGGACTGAGCTGGGTTTAACCCAAGGCTACCGGCGCACCCGTGCAGGCTACAGCGAACAGCACCACGCGCCCAAGCGGGTCTTCGTTTACCCCTTATGCCGCAACCCTCAAAAGCTTTTAACTCAAGCTGATCGAGCGCAACTCCAACTCACAGGTAAACCCAACATCATGCTCACAGCCAATCAAATGCGCATACTGCCCGACTTCTTCAACGACATCCCGGACCCTCGATCGCGCTCGGGTCGTCGTCACCGCTTGTCGATGGTGCTGAGCATTGCCGCAGCTGCCACGCTGTGCGGCATGAAGGGCTATAAGGCCATGGCAGGCTGGGCGCAAGACCTAGGAGAGAAGGCACGCGAGCGCTTGGGCTGTCGGCGTGAAGAGGGGCGCTACGTCGTTCCCAGCGAGTCTGTCATCCGTGATGTACTCATACGCGTGGATCCGGCGGTGCTTGATTTGGCGCTGCAACAGTGGAACGAGGCTTTCGCGCCCATTGACTCAAGCATCGCCGTCGACGGCAAAACCATGTGCAATGCCATTGATGACGAGGGTCGCCAAACCCACATCATGAGTGCAGTGGGGCATAAGTCAGCCATTTGCTACACCCAAAAAAAGTCGGCACTTTGCCCGTAGAAGGCAGTGATGAGCAAAAACAGACCAATGAGATTGGCATGTTCCCTCAATCGCTTGATGCCATCGACATTAAAGGCAAACTCATCACGGCCGATGCCTTGCTCACACAGCGTAAGCCGGCCAACTATGTGGTGCAGCGTGGAGCCGATTACCACTTTACCGCCAAAGGCAACCAGCCCACGCTGCAGGGAGATATCGCTGCGCTGTTTCGAGATCGCAAAACCCC
>CAYHDD010000874.1:0-1583 GCA_964355195.1 uncultured Rhodoferax sp.
TCATCAACGTCTCGGTGATCGGGCGCGTCATGCGCGGCAGCCTGATCGAGGTGATGCACAGCAACTTCATCCGCACCGCGCGCGCCAAGGGCTTGCCGACCCGCATCGTGGTCTTGCGCCACGCGCTCAAACCGGCCCTGCTGCCGGTCGTGTCACTGGTCGGGCCGCTGGCCATCTCGAGCATCACTTCGGCGCTGGTGACCGAGACCGTGTTCTCACTGCCGGGCCTGGGCAAGCTGATTGTCAACGGTGCTGGCAACCGCGACTACACCCTGGTGTTGGGCCTGGTGGTCTTGATTGCCGTGCTCACCGTCACGCTGAATTTGCTGGTCGACCTGACCTACGCGTGGCTGGATCCGAAGATCAGGTATTGAGCCCGCCATGCTCAGCGCCAAAGAGTTCAACGACCTGGCCCACGCGGTGGTGCGGGCCGACGCCGCCCAGGCCAAGCCGCGAAGCCTTTGGAGCGATGCGCGCCGACGCTTCCTGCGAAACCGGGCAGCGGTCGTCAGCCTGTGCCTCCTGACGCTGATTGCCATCACCTGCATCATTGGCCCCGGACTCTTGCCACACGCCTTTGACAGTGCCGACTGGGACGCCATGAACAGCGCTCCGAGCTTCAAAAACGCACATTTCTGGGGTACCGATGACGCCGGGCGCGATCTGCTGGTGCGCTGCCTGATTGGCGGGCGCGTGTCGTTGACCGTGGGGTTGCTGGCGACGCTGGCCTCGGTGTCGCTTGGCATTGCGTGGGGCGCCACAGCGGGCTTTCTGGGCGGCAAGGTCGATGCCGTGATGATGCGCATCGTGGACATGATGTACGCCATTCCCTACCTGTTGATCGCCATTTTGTTGGTCACGATTCTGGGACGCGAGTTCTATCTGGTGGTGATCACCATCACGGTCTTTTCGTGGATGGACATGGCACGCGTCGTGCGCGGGCAAACGCTGTCGCTGCGTTCGATGGAGTACGTGGAGGCGGCGCGCGCGATCGGTGTTTCGCAGGCGCGCATCATCTTCAGCCACATCGTTCCCAACCTGCTCGGTGTGGTGGTGATTTACACCACGGTCACGGTGCCGGGCGTCATCCTGACCGAGTCGGTGCTGTCCTTTCTGGGCCTCGGCATCCAGGAACCGATGACCAGCTGGGGCGTATTGATTCAGGACGGCGCAAAAGTGATGGAAGTCTCGCCGTGGATTCTGCTGTTTCCGGCAGCGCTGCTGTCAACGACGCTTTACTGCTTCAACTTTATTGGCGACGGCATGCGCGATGCGCTCGACCCCAAGGAACGCTGACAAGATGGCGCTGATCGAAGTCAACAAGCTGAGCGTTCAGTTTCAAACCCCTGATGGTTTGCTCACCGCCGTCAACGACATCAGTTTCACACTGAAGCGCGGGCAAACGCTGGGCATCGTTGGCGAAAGCGGGTCGGGAAAGAGCCAGACGGTACTCGCCATGATGGGTTTGCTGGCCATCAATGGCGCCGCCAGCGGACAGGCACACTTCGACGGGCGGGACCTTCTCAAACTGCCGGCCACCGAGCTGAACCGGATACGTGGCAACCGCGTGGCCATGATTTTTT
>CAYHDD010000875.1:0-1582 GCA_964355195.1 uncultured Rhodoferax sp.
TTTGCGGGTGGCGACATCGGCTGCCTGTCGGTGCACGGCACCGTCAACGACGTCTCGGTGATGGGCGCCACACCACTCTACCTGGCGGTCGGCTTCATCCTGGAGGAAGGCTTTGCGCTGGCCGATCTGGCACGCATTGTCGAGTCCATGGCGCAGGCCGCGCGCAGCGCCGGGGTGCCGGTGGTGACCGGCGACACCAAGGTAGTGGAGCGCGGCAAAGGCGACGGTGTTTTCATCACCACGACTGCCGTCGGCGTCTTGCCCGACGGTCTGGAGCTCGGCGGTCATCGCGCCCGCGCTGGCGACGCCGTGCTGCTGTCAGGCTCCATCGGCGACCACGGCGTTGCCATCATGAGCCAACGCGAAAACCTCTCCTTCGACGCGCCGATCATCTCCGACACCGCAGCGCTCAACGGTCTGGTCGCTGCCATGCTCGCCAGCGGTGCCGACATCCGCTGCCTGCGCGACCCGACGCGCGGCGGTCTGGCCGCCACCTTGAACGAAATTGCCGGGCAGTCGGGTGTCGGCATGATGTTGCACGAAAAGGCCATTCCGGTGAAACCGGTGGTGGCTGCAGCCTGTGAACTGCTCGGCCTTGACCCGCTCAATGTGGCCAACGAGGGCAAGCTGGTCGCCATTTGCGCCAGCGCCGATGCCCCGGTACTGCTGGCCGCCATGCGCGCCCATCCGCTCGGGGTCGATGCGGCGCTGATCGGCGAGGTGATTGCCGACCACCACCACTTCGTGCAACTCAGCACCGCCTTCGGTGGTCGGCGCATCGTTGACTGGTTGGCGGGCGATCAGTTGCCGCGGATTTGCTGAGGCAGCAGCGGCTTGACGGTTGTATCCGTCGGCTTAGTCGAGTGGGACAGCGTGGGAAACACCTGTTGACAGTCACAATTACGATATGTATCATGGTGAATACCATTCAAAGAGGACTCCCAAAATGAACCAAACTGCAAAGATATTTGCGACCGGTCGTAGCCAGGCCGTGCGCTTGCCGCTGGCGTTCCGCTTTGATGTGACAGAAGTCTTCATCCGCCGCGACCCCGTCACGGGCGATGTGGTGCTGTCCCGCAAACCGACCGATTGGCAAGGATTGCTCGACGTGGTGGCGGTCAACGCGGGCGAAGATCTGTTGATTAAGCGCCGCCAGACCCATTCACGGCGCGACCCCTTTCAGGGCTACCAAGAATGAGCCAGCGCTACCTGCTCGACACCAACGTGATCAGCCACATCATGCAGGGCCGAGATGCCCAATTGCTGGCGCGCTTGACTCGGCTGCCGGTCGGGCAGGTTGTGATGTCCAGTGTGACTTTGGCCGAGCTGAAATACGGCCTGCACCGCAAAGGCCAACCCGTGCGCCTGAGAAATGCCCTCACCCAAGTGCTGCTGCGCCTGGACGTGCTGCCTTGGGATGAACAGGTGGCCACCTGTTATGGCGAGTTTTGCAACACGCTGGAAGCCCGAGGCATCAACCTCAGCGACTTTGACATGATGATCGCTGCCCATGCCGTGGCCGTTAGCGCCACGCTGGTCAGTCGTGACAAGGCATTCGCGCAAGTGGCCGAGGAACGTTTGG
>CAYHDD010000876.1:0-1581 GCA_964355195.1 uncultured Rhodoferax sp.
CGGGATAGACTTGATCAGGCCGCTGCACAAAATCATGATGTACGGGTAGCCGAGCCAGGTGTTGACGATCAGGATCATCAGCTTGGCCAGCAAGGGGTCGGCGAACCAGGCCGGTCGAACACCGAACAAGGCGTTCAAAATGGCGTTGATCTCGCCGAAGTTCTGGTTGAAGAGGCCCTTGAAGACGAGGATCGAAATGAAGCCCGGCACCGCATACGGCAGGAACAGGAGGGTGCGGTAAAGCGTGCGGTATTTCAGGCTCTGCCACTCCAGCAAGACCGACAGCGTCATGCCCAGTGCCGTGGAAAACAGCACGGTGAGGCCGGCAAACAGTACGGTCCAAATGAAGATGCTGACAAAGGGGCTGCGGAAATCGGGGTCGAGCAGCATGCGGCTGTAATTGGCCGGACCGATGCCCACCTTGAAGCCGGGTTGCATTCGCTCGCCCGCGCTGGTCTCGAAGAAACCGGTGTCGAAGTTGGCGCGGAAGACGTTGCCACTCAGGCGCTGCGTGAGCGAGCCGTCGGCGTTGGCGTGCCAGAGCCGCTCGACTGGTCCAAATTCGCGCACACCGGCGTAGCGCAGCAGCTTGCCGTCGGGCAGTTGCAGTTGCAGGGTTTGCAGGGCGTCGCGGTAGTGCAGCAGTTCACGCAGATCAAGCGGCGCCGCCAGCGGCGTCGTGCCCAGGGCTTGCAGTGGCACTGGGGTCGGGGTCTCGCTGCCGTCCAGCTTGAGCGGTGCCGAGAGCAGGGCGCTGCCTTGGGCGTCAGCCTGTGGCGCCAGCTTCAGACGCAGCGTCTGACCTTCGCGGTGCAGGCTGTAGAGTCGAGCCTGCTCTGGCTCAAGCACGGACTGTTCCATCAGGTAGGCCCGGGCGCGCTCGTGGTCGAGCAGATTGCTTGACGAGAAATTGGTAAAGCCAATCTGCACCGTGAAAAGTAGTGGGAAGGCCAGAAACAGGATCATGCCCGCGACACCCGGAAACAGGTATTTCCAGGCCACCGATTGCGCCGTGGCGTAGACCCACAAGGCCGAGCCGCCGAGGGTCAGCAGACCGACGGCAGTCAGCGGCTGGCCGGACGACCAGAGTCCCAAGCCCAGCCAGAGCAGCGTCAGCGTGCAGGCCGATACAAGGGCCCAGCGCAGGCCGCTGAGCCAGGCAGGAGTGAGGTGGGGCTGCTTCATCTCACTTCGTCAGCATGCGTGCTGCCGCCCCGTCAAGTGCGTCCTTGGACGACTGGCGCCCATTGGTGATGGCTTCCAGCGCGGCGTCAATGGCGGGGAAGAAACGCCCCATCTCCGGGATATTCGGGATCGGCTCGCCAGCGCGCGCGTTGGCCATGGTGGCCACGATGCGCGGGTCGTTGCTGAGTTCCTGGTAGTAGGCCTTGTTGGCGGGTGTGCCGAGCGGCACATCGGCGGAGATGCGCTTCAGGCTCTCCAGCGTGAGCAGCGGTTGCTCGATGAACTCGCGCGCCACGTCCTTGAGTTTGCTGGGCGCCGTGATCATGCAGCCCAGCACGCCGACAAAAGGTTTGGTCGGTTTGCCGTCGATGGAGGGTATTGGTGCCACGCCAAAGT
>CAYHDD010000877.1:0-1581 GCA_964355195.1 uncultured Rhodoferax sp.
GAGTGCGCCAACTGCACCGCCAGCTGGTTGTGGCGCTCGATCAGGGTGGGCAGTTCCAGTGTGGTCAGTTGTCCCTCGCGCACCACCACACACCCGTTGACCACGGTGTAGGCGGCCGGCGCGCTGGCGCACAAGAGAAGGGCGCCGAGCGGGTCATGCACGGCACCACCGGCGAAGGCCATCGTGCGCAGATCAAACAGCGCCAGATCAGCGCACATGCCCGGTGCCAGATGGCCAATGTCGCTGCGGCCGAGCACCTGCGCGCCGCCACGCGTGGCCAGACTCAGCGCGTTGCGCGTGGTCATCTCGGCGGGGCCCAGATCACAGCCAAAAAACGTCCGCTGCTCGCCGTCGACGCCGCGTCGTGTTTCGGGGGCTTGCAGGGCACGGCCGACGCGCGCCAGCAGCAGCGCCTGGCGCGCCTCGTTGACCATCTGCGCGCCGTCGTTGCTGGCGCTGCCGTCCACCCCCAGACCGACCGGCACGCCAGCGTCGAGCATCTTGCGAATCGGGGCAATGCCGGAGGCCAGTCGCATATTGCTGCAAGGGCAATGCGCGACACCCGTGCGGCTGGCGGCAAACAGGCTGATGCCAGCGTCGTCGAGCTTGACGCAGTGCGCATGCCAGACATCGTGACCGAGCCAGCCGAGCTCCTCGGCATACTGCGTCGGCGTGCAGTTGAACCTTTCCCGCGTGTAGGCCAGGTCGTGGTCGTTCTCGGCCAGGTGCGTGTGCAGACGCACGCCCAGGCTGCGTGCCAGCAGCGCCGACTCGCGCATCAGTTCGCGGCTGACGCTGAACGGTGAGCAGGGCGCCACCGCCACATTGAGCATGGCGCCGTGCGCGCCGTCGTGCCAGCGTTCGATCACGCGCTGCGTGTCCTTCAGGATGAAGTCTTCCTGCTCCACCACGCGGTCAGGGGGCAGGCCACCCTGCGATTGTCCGACGCTCATGCTGCCGCGCGTTGCCGTGAAGCGCATGCCGATGCTGCTGGCGGCCTCGATGCTGTCGTCCAGCCTTACGCCGTTGGGATAGATGTAGAGGTGGTCGCTGCTGGTGGTACAACCACTCAGCAACAGCTCGGCCATCGCCACCTGCGCGCTCACCCGGACCATCTCCGGCGTCAGCCCGGCCCAGATCGGGTACAGACCACTGAGCCAACTGAACAGTTCGGCGTTCTGCACCCCCGGCACGGCGCGCGTCAGGTTCTGCGACATGTGGTGGTGCGTGTTGACCAGCCCTGGCGTGACCAGATGGTGGCGCGCATCAATCACCTCGTCCGCGTCTTGCGGCAGGTCGGCGCTGGCACCGATGGCTTCGATCAGATTGCCACGAATGAAGAGCGAGGCATCACGCAACTCGCGCGCGCGCTCCGGCTCGGCGTGGTCGAAGGTGGCAAGGAAGTGGGCGTTCTTGATCAGCAGCGTAGACATGAGGCGAAAGCTTAACCCGGTTTCTTGTCGCGGAACGTGATGGGTTAGAGTTTGTCCCATGGTAAACATTGAAAGCGGATCTATGAAGACGTACAAAATCGCCTGCATCGCGGGCGACGGCATCGGCAAGGAAGTCATCCCGGCGGGG
>CAYHDD010000878.1:0-1580 GCA_964355195.1 uncultured Rhodoferax sp.
TCTGTAGCCAGCACATTGATTGAATAACTGGCCTTCGTCTCAAAATCGGCAGCAGTATTAAGCCGCACCGCCCCAACTGAATCGACGGAAAAGGCTGCCGCATCCGTCCCAGTCAGGGAGTAGCTGACGGTGTCGCCGGCATCAACATCGCTACTGGCAACGGTGTACACCACGGTGCTTGTAGCGGCGTTCTCAGCCACAGCGCCCGTGCTGCCGGATGTGATGACAGGGGCGTCGTTGACATTGGCAACCGCGCCAGTCTGACTGCTAACGACTGACTCGGCATTGCCATGACCGTCTGTATAGCGGGCACTGACGGTGATGACCTTACCTACCTCGGTCTGGGTTAAGTTGTAGGTGTTCGCTATGGCGCCACCAATCACTATTCCGCCAGCGCTCCACTGGTAAGAAATGCTGCCGAGACCGTCGGTGTCAGCCAGACTATTGGACGCTGTCAGAGTTTGCCCCTGCGTGGCAGTGCCTGTGATTGTCACGCTGCCGGTGGGTGCAAAATTGCCGAGCGACAGAGTCTGGTCGGTGAATTTTGCGAACTCTATCGTTGTAAGAGTGTCGCTTCCGTCCGGTCCTATGAGAGTCCACCCGGTCGACGTGGGTGCTAAAGCGTATTCAGACCTTGCGCCGCTGAATTCGGCGGTATCGACACCATCGCCGCCAACCAAAGTGTCATTACCGCGCATACCGTAGAGAACGTTGGCGGCACTATTGCCGGTGATTGCATCGTTGCCGTCGCCGCCGTAAGCATTTTCAATGATGGTCCCGCTGGAGATCGTGAGGCTGCGGCCATCAATGGTGCTGACGCCACCGGCCGCAAGATTGAGGACAAGATTAGTGCTAACTGCGGCCGCATTGAGAGTGTCTGTTCCGCCTGTGTCCGTCAGCGTGCCACGCGCGGCTTGATCCGCAGTGGCTTCGGAAAACTCGTTGGTGTAAATGTAGGTGTCGTCGACCGAGGCTGGTTTACCGATCAGGTTGAGTGTCCATGAATCAAACGTACCAATGTCGCCGTATACGTTGTCAAATATCTTCAAACCCCAAGATCCTATGGAGCTTTCACCCCAATTCAGAACGGTGTCGAAGGTAAAGTGAATGTCGTTTTGGTTCGTCCCGTAGGCACTCAGAGCGCTCTGTTGGGGGCGCCAAAGTAAAACACTCTGGGTTCCGCTCGGAGCGACCAACCAAACAGACATATCGCCAACGTACGGATGTGTGACGTTGAGAGTAACTTCCACTCTTTCAACATCAATCGATTGAGCGACAGAAATGGCGTCAAATGCCATGGCGGTCGCATTGATGCCGCCACCGTCAGGTATAGCCTTTGATACGCTGTGCGTGGTTGTTATCTGCTCCCTGTTAGAAGCAGTGAGTGCCGTGGTGCCCCAGGTCTCGGCCAATCGCACTGCCGCCAGGGCGTCGACCAACCCATAGCCCAGGTTGTGCTCGACGGCGTCATAGTGCAGACCCCCCCCATTCCAGTTGCTGGCGCCGTTGTATTGCCAGTCGTTGTTGGCGGTGCCTATTTCCCGCGCCGAATACGCGAGAATTTCCTGTACGTCGCGGTA
>CAYHDD010000879.1:0-1569 GCA_964355195.1 uncultured Rhodoferax sp.
CACCCCGACGAGCTGGAAGTCGGCCGGGGCAATGATGTCGAGGCAGTCGATATCGGCATAGCCGCGCTGCTTAAGGAGTTGGGCAAAGGCCCCGTAGCCGGCGGGCACATCGAGGATACGTCCGGGTGGCGCGTTGCCGAAGAGTTTCAGCACCGCCGGGTAGAACCCGTCCTCGACAAGAGCCTTGACTGCCGCCTGGGTCACGGGCACTGCCTCCATGCCGATGGCTGACGCTTGCTTGCGACGGCCTTGCGCACGGCGTTCATGGCAGATCTGCGACGCGCCAGACGCCGAGGTACTTGTCGGTGAATTTGCCCTCGCCTTCGGTGCACTTCTCGTCGATCAGGTGTGCCGGTGGCGGCAGGTTGAAAGGCGGCAACTGCAGGTTGAGGGTACGCCACTGCCCGGTGAGGATGTCCACATTCGGCCGGTCGCCAGTGTAGGTCGTGGCGATCAGCCAGCGCGCGCGGCTTTTCTTGACGTTGGCCAGCGCGGCGAGGACGTCCTGGTGCGACAGGTGCACCAGGCAGTCGCGGCACAGCACGGCATCCGCATCGGGCAGCGGGTCAGTGATCAGGTTGACCAGTTCGAAACGACGGCTGCTGCCGGCGAAGTTCTTGCGGTTGCGCTCGATCAGCGGGCGCACGATGTCGGCGCCTATGTACAGGGTTGCGCCGAGATCGACCTCCTTGATCCAGTGCAGGTCGCCACAGGGAATGTCGAGCAGGCTTTTCGCATCCAGTTCGCGCAGCAAACCGGGCAGGGCCTCGCGCACCGCACGCGTCTGTTCCATCGATGATCCGGCACCCGAGGCGGACTCGCCCTTCCAGCGGCGCTTGGTGTAGATGCGGGTGAAAACGTAGGAGGGGAAGCGGCTCTTGACGCGCGCCAGCAGGTATTTCAGCATGCGGACCTCAATGGGATAGCCAGTACGAGCCGACCGCCAGGCAGTCGACGCGCTTTTCGACAAAGGCGCGGATGGCCTCGGCCGGCGCGCAGACAATGGGCTCTTCGTGCACATTGAAGCTGGTGTTGAGCACCAGCGGAATGCCCGACAGCGCGTGGTAGGCAGAGATCAGCCGGTGGTAGAGCGGATTGCGGTCGGCGCGCACCAACTGCGGCCGCGCCGTGCCGTCGACATGCACCACCGCCGGGATGCGTGAACGCCACTCCGGCGTGACGTCGAAAGTGATGGTCATGAACTCGGCGGTATGCCGCGCCTTGCCCACGCCGACGAAGAGCTCGTCGGCGTGTTCGGCCAGCACGCTAGGGGCGAAAGGCATGAATTCGGAACGGTCGAGCCGCTCGTTGAGCCAGTCGTTGATCGCCGACTCGGTCGGTCGCGCCAGCATCGAACGATTGCCCAGCGCACGCGGACCGAACTCCATGCGGCCCTGGAACCAGCCGATGACACGGCCGTCGTGAATGGCACCTGCGGCGGTCGCCACCAGTTCATCCTCGTCCAGCTTGCTACCCGTCAGGCCCACGGCAGAAAGCGCCTGCGCCACCGCAGTGTCGTCGTAACCCGGGCCGAGATAGACATCGACCAGCGGCTCGCCGCCGCGCAGG
>CAYHDD010000880.1:0-1568 GCA_964355195.1 uncultured Rhodoferax sp.
GGACGAGGTGATTCCTGGCCCCAGCACGGCCGATTGCCAACGAAGTCAATCGTAGATCAGATCAGACTGGTGCGGGAACGAACCCGTGCTTGACCAACATCTGTAACCATCTTGGCGCGTTGCGCGCCACCATCAACGCTTCGTAGTCCACGACCTTGTCCACGTAGTGGGTGTTTTTGCTCAGCATGGCGTAGATCGTTCGCAGCATCTTGTGGCCCAACGCCACGATGGATCGTTTGTGCCCCTTGCGCACGTTCAGTGCCTGGAACTTATCCTTGAGCGCGCAGCGACTGCGCCCAGCGGCCTGTGCAAACTCGCACAGCAAGCGACGCACCCAGGCGTTGCCCTTTCTGATTCGCCCACTTTTGCGCTTGCCCGCTGATTCGTTGTTGCCCGGACAGATGCCGACCCAGCTGGCCAGCCGCTGAGCGCTGCCAAACACGCTCATGTCAGAGCCGATCTCCACCAGCAACATGGCCGCACCCATCAGGTCGATGCCCGGTAGGGTCTGCAGCAGTCGCAATGGAGCGGCGTATCCGGCCGCCTCCAATGAGCGCAGCAACTCCGCGTCAAAGCGTGCCATACGGCTTTCGAGTTCCTCGATATGCGCCATGATCTCGAGCAGAACAAATCGATGCGCGGGTGTAATCTCCTCGGCCTGCAATGCCTCAAAGATGTCTTCCCGGCTGGCACGTAGACGCTTGCTGGCCAGACTCAGCACAGCAGGCACGCTTTCCCCCGCGATGAGCGCCTTCACCATGGCGCGTGCTGACTGCCCGTGCAAATCAGACACCACGACACCCAAACGGATGCCCGCATCGGTGAGCAGTTTGTGTAGCCTGTTCTTTTCGCTGGCGAGCATGCCGCCGAGTTTTTGTCGGTGCCTTGCAATGTGACGCAGACTGCGCAGGTCCGCTTTGGCAATAAAGGAGGCGCGCAGCAGGCCCGCGCGTGCCAGTGAGGCCAGCCACTGCGCATCGGCCACATCGGTCTTGCGACCCGGCACCGCTTTGACGTGACGAGCGTTGACCACCCAGGCGATGATGCCCACACCCTCCAGCGCCGCATACGGACTCTTCCAGTAAATGCCCGTGCTCTCCATGACCACGACGTCCGGGCCAATGGCGCGTGCCCATTCGCCCAGCGCCTTGCGGTCTCGCTTGAAGCCGCCAAACTCACGCCCCTCATACGTGACGCTGCCGTCAGGCTGCTCAATGATGGCGCACCCAGTGATTTGCGCCTGGTGTACATCCAGACCGATAACGCGTTTGTAGATGGGAACAATGTCCATCGATATCCTCCAGTTGATGTGTAAACTTCAAAACTGGAGGTGCTGGGGTGCCCCACCGAAATTGCTTGTCTGAGCTCACGCTCAGCAGCCCTGTTTAACGTGCGATCTCATCAGTAAAACCGATGGAGTCAATTCGGGGTACGAGTCGGTGAAGGCGCGCCAAGTTAGATATCGGGGTGGTAGTCCCCAAAGAATTTTCTCGGCATCAACCTCAACACCTCCACCCTCAAGTTTCTTTCATCATCCGGGGCGTCGCTCAAGATTCATGAAAGTTAGA
>CAYHDD010000881.1:0-1568 GCA_964355195.1 uncultured Rhodoferax sp.
CGTGTTTTCCGGGTCGCGCGTGCCGGTGCACACACTGGTGGAGTATTTGCAGGCCGGCGAAACCATCGACGATTTCCTGGAAGGCTTCCCAACGGTGGAGCGCAGCAAAGTGCTGGCGTTTCTGGAAGCGGCGGAGCGGTACGCGAGTTTGGCCGAGGCCTGAACGTCATGCGTGTATTGCTCGACGAATGCGTGGATTGGCGCCTGCTGCGTGACCTGACGGGGCATGACGTCAAAACAGCGCGCCAGATGGGCTGGTCCGAGGTGAAGAATGGCGAGCTATTGCGTCTTACGGCTGAACATTTCGATGTCTTTGTGACGGTGGACCGCAACCTGTCATTTCAAAACAAGGTGATCGATCTGCCTTTGGCCGTGATTGTGTTGGCTGCTCCAACCAACCGTTTGGCAGATTTGCGGCTACTGTTGCCACGTCTGTTACCTGCGATTGAACAGTCGATGGCGGGTCAAGTGGTGCTGGTCAGCTAGAGCCATCGTGCCAGGGCAACTGTGCCAGCGCGAGGTGCAGGTGGGCCAGCATGTGGCCCCGGCGTTTGCCAGCGTGCCGGCGTTCCTGGCGCGCTGGGGCAGCCATTACAGCAAGGTACGCCGGGGCGAGGCTGCGCTGATGGCCATGGCCTGTGCCCACCAGCGACTGGGCTGGGTTTACCCGTTTGTAGATGGCAACGGGCGGGTGATGCGCCTGCACACCCACACGCTGCTGATCACCTGGGCAAGCTACGTGCTGGAGGTTTGCCAGGGCCAGGTGGGCTTTGTGGCGGGCATGCTCGATTTTGAAACTCTTATGGCCCGCCTGGAAGCATGCCTGGTGTTTGAGGCAACGGTAGAAAAGTCGGGCGTGCGGCAGGAGTCGCTACGGGGCCTGCACTACCTGTTTTTGAGTGGCGAAGAGATGGCGCGGGGCGACTTCAAAACCATGCTGGGCATGAGCGACCGGGGCGCCACGGACGCGCTGGGCGCACTGGTCAAGCGCGGGTTGCTCAAGTCGGACTCGCCGCAGGGCAAGGTTCGCTTTGGCCTGCCGCAGCATGCCTTGCGTTTTCTGTTTCCGCGTTTATGGCCGGAGGCCGAGGCGGACCTCTGATACGACCAGCGCCATGCCGGTATTATCAAAGCATGACACAAGACCTCTTTCGCGCTAACGCCTACCTGACCGAATGCCTTGCCACGGTCAGCGCCATCACGCCTCAGGGCATCGTGTTGGACCGCACTGTTTTTTACCCGCTGGGCGGCGGGCAGGCCGGCGATACGGGCTCCCTGGTGCTGACTGATGGCAGCGAGATCGCGATTGTCGACAGCCGCAAGGGCAAGGCCGAGGACGGCAGTTTCAACCAGGCTATTTGCCATTTGCCGGCACCCGAGGTACTGGCAGATTTGTTGACGCCGGCGCCAGTCGGTGTCCGGCTGGCAGTGGGCGACAGCGTAACGGCCCGCATCGACTGGGCGCGGCGCCACCGCCTGATGCGCTTTCACACCGCGACGCACCTGCTGTGCCATCTGGTGCCGCAGTTGGTGAATGGCTGTTCCATCACGCCCGACTACGCCCGGCC
>CAYHDD010000882.1:0-1566 GCA_964355195.1 uncultured Rhodoferax sp.
CGGGTGGCGGTTTCCTCACTTAGGCGGGTGCCAAGCCCGCCTGCCAAGATGACTGCTTTCATTATGTTGCACCTTTCAGTTTTTGATTCTGTGTAACGTACCAGGGCATAGCCATCTCAAGCCCCTGCAATATGCGCTGCTTTGGGGCATATCCCAGCAGACGCTGCGCTTTGCTGATGTCGGCCAGGCTGTGGCGCACGTCACCGGCGCGAAAGTCTCGGTAAATGAGCTGGGAGGCATGCAAGTGGGGGTAGTAGAGAAGCAGGTTGATTTTGAGCTGTGCATACAACCAATTGAGAGTAGTGCGGTCGCCCAGCGCCACGTTATAGACCTGGTTGACTGCTTCAAGCGCCTGCACGGTGGCTGCTAATAAATTTGCTTGCACGGCGTTGTTCACGAAGCAAAAGTCGCGGCTGGTTTCGCCATCGCCGTTGATATAGATCGGCTCGTTTTTGATCATGCTACTGATCCACTTGGGGATGACGGCGGCGTATGCACCGTTCGGATCCTGGCGCGGGCCGAAAACGTTGAAGTAGCGCAGGCCAATGCTTTGCAAGCCATAGGTCTTACCAAAGACGTCAGCGTATAGCTCGTTGACATATTTTGTAACGGCGTATGGGCTGAGCGGCTTACCGATGGTGTCTTCAAACTTGGGCAGCGCCGGGTGGTCGCCATAGGTGCTGCTGCTGGCGGCATAAACGAATCGTTTGACCTTGGCATCTCGGGCGGCTATGAGGATGTTTAAGAATCCGCTGATGTTGGTGGCGTTTGTAGTGATGGGGTCTGCCACACTGCGTGGGACGGATCCCAGGGCGGCTTGGTGGAGAACGTAGTCTACAGAGATGTGTCCATGGATTACCGCGTCGCTATGGTCCTTGCAATGACGATATGTCATTGCTTTCTGGCAGTCTTCCAAATTGCAGATGTCTCCGTTGATGAAGCTAAAGTTTTCCCACTGCTCCCGGGTGACAAGGGTTTGAACTTCGTCCAGGTTGCGCTGGTGACCGGTGGCAAAGTTATCAAGGCCAACCACGCGCTGATTAAGCTTGAGTAAAGCTTCCAGTAAGTTACTGCCGATGAAGCCCGCTACGCCAGTAACGAGCCAGGTTTTTGGCTCATTTTTGAGTTGCTGTTGCAGTGTTTCGAAAGTGGTCATGGTTACAGCCTCAAGTCAGATTCTTGGGTGGTCAAAAGGTACTTAAGGTCGTACAGAACGGCATTGGTCTTTCCCAGTGCACGGATGACTGCTGCACCCATGCTTTTGAACTGGTGGTGCGCTACGGCCAAGATGATGGCATCGTAAGTACCAGCAATTGGCTCAGGGATTGGTGTGATGCCGTACTCGTGTTGAGCTTCTTCTGCACTTACCCAGGGGTCGTAGACATCCACTTTGCAGTTGTAGTCTTCGAGTTCTGTCACGATGTCGACCACACGCGTGTTACGCAAATCGGGACAGTTTTCCTTGAACGCAAGTCCCATCACCAACACCTTGGCGTCATCCACATGGATGCGTTTCTTGGTCATGGCCTTGACCAGTTGGGCAACCACGTAGCTGCCCATGCTGTC
>CAYHDD010000883.1:0-1560 GCA_964355195.1 uncultured Rhodoferax sp.
CCGAGTGCGTGAAGGTACCGTCGCCGATGACGCACAGCGAGGGCGTCATGCCGGCGTGCGCTGCACCAATCGCCATGCCGATGGATGCACCCATACACAGGCAGGAATGAATCGACTGGTAGGGCGCCAGATGCCCCAGCGCATAGCAGCCGATGTCGCCCATGACGCGCTGACCGGGGCCGTACTCGGCCATGATTTCGTTGATGGCCAGGTAGGCGTCGCTGTGCGGGCATTTGTCGCACAGGCGCGGTGGCCGTCCGACCAGCACCTCGGACAGGCCCTCGATCTGGAGCGACACATTCACCGGCAAACCAAAGGCGCGCCGGATGACGTCGCTGCTCAGCTCGCCCATACGCGGCAAGTCGCCGCTAAGCCGACCGCGCAAGCGGATCTCACGCATCAAGCCCAGCGCGCTCAGGTAGCGCTCAATGAACGGGTAGCCCTCTTCAATGATCCAGACTTCGCTGGAGGCGTCAAACAGTTGCCGAATCTTCTGCACGGGCAAAGGGTAGACGCCGATGCGCAGCAGGTTGTAGCCCGCCAGCGCGTCGTCGCCCAGGGCCTCGCGCAGATAGTTCCAAGCCAGGCCACTGACCAGAATGCCAGGCTTCCCCTCACCGCGCAGTTGCAAAGCGTTCGCCGGGTGCGCCTCGGAATAAGCCAGCAAGCCCGGCTGCTTGTCTATCAGGCTGGCGTAGGCGCGCCGAGCGTTGGAAGGAATGAGTGTGAAACGGCTCGGGTCAACCACGTAGTTGGGCGGGTTCTGCTCGCGCCCCGGTGCCAGCGTCACCGCCGCGCGACTGTGCGCCAGGCGCGTCACCAGGCGCAGCAAAACCGGTATCTGAAAGCGCTCCGACAAGTCGAAGGCCTCACGCGTGAAGTCGTAGCACTGCTGCTGGTCGCCCGGCTCCAGGCAGGGCACCATGGCGAAGTCGGCAAAGTAGCGCGAATCCTGCTCGTTTTGCGAGCTGTGCATCGAGGGGTCGTCCGCCACCGCCAGCACCAGACCGCCGTGCGCGCCCGACACCGCCACGTTCATGAACGGGTCGGCCGCCACATTCAGCCCGACGTGCTTCATGGACACAATCGAGCGCCGCCCGGCGTAGGAGACCCCAACACCCTCTTCCAGTGCCACCTTCTCGTTGCCCGACCAAAGGCCGCGCACTGCCAAGCCATGCTGCTTGACGTAGTTTTCGATGGTCTGGTAAATCTCGGTCGATGGTGTACCCGGATAGGCATAGGCGGCGCTGATGCCAGCATCAATCGCGCCGCGCGCCACCGCCTCGTCGCCAAGCAGAATCTCTTCGGACATGGTCACCCCACTGGTCAGAGCGGTCGGCAAAGGCAACCGCCTCGTATCAAGTATCGCATCTTGCGACAAGCCGGCCGCCGCAACCCAACAGCTCCACTTGTCATTGCGGACCTGATCCGCAATCCAGCGGTGGCGCGGCACTGGATCCCGGATCGAGTCCGGGATGACATGTGCCAGTCCGGGATGACAGCCGATTTGTCATTGCGGACCCCGGATCGGAGTCCGGGGCAGGCCCGATCCGCAATCCA
>CAYHDD010000884.1:0-1558 GCA_964355195.1 uncultured Rhodoferax sp.
AGCGTCTGGCCGCCATCCTGCAGCACGTACACAGCAACTACGAAATTGACATTTTCGATGCATTGATCAAGGCCGCGGCGCGTGAGACCGGCTGTGTTGATTTGGCGAACGGCAGTCTGCGCGTGATTGCCGACCACATCCGCGCCACTGCCTTCCTGGTCAGCGACGGCGTCAACCCGTCCAATGAAGGGCGCGGCTACGTGCAGCGCCGCATCATTCGCCGTGCCATCCGTCACGGTTACAAGCTCGGCAAGAAGACGCCGTTTTTCCACAAATTGGTGCCGGATCTGGCGACGCTGATGGGCGATGCCTATCCCAACCTGGCGGCGCAGGCGCCACGTATCAGCGAGGTATTGCGACTGGAAGAGGAACGCTTCTTCGAGACACTGGAAGTCGGTATGCAGATACTCGACGCGGCGCTGGCCGATGGCGTCCAGGTGCTGCCGGGTGAGGTTGCCTTCAAGCTGCACGACACCTTTGGTTTTCCTCTCGATCTGAGCGCCGACGTTTGCCGCGAGCGCGGTGTGACAGTCGATGAAGCAGGCTTTCACGCTGCCATGGAAAAGCAGAAAGCGCAGGGCCGGGCGGCGGGCAAGTTCAAGATGGACAAGGGGCTCGACTACAGCGGCGACGGCAATGACTTTGTCGGTTACGACAGCCTGACGCAGCAGAGCAGGGTGCTGGCCCTCTACGTCGATGGCGCACCTGTGACGGTGCTCAAGGCCGGGCAGGCCGGTGTCGTGGTGCTGGGTGAGACGCCGTTTTACAGCGAGAGCGGCGGCCAGGTCGGCGATACCGGCGCCATTTTCGGTGATCGCGCCTTGTTCGAGGTGCTTGACACGCAAAAGATCAAGGCGGATGTGTTTGGCCACCACGGCACGCTCAGCAGCGGCACGATCGAGCTGGGCGATGCCGTGACGGCGCATGTGGATGCCGCGCGCCGCAGCGCCACACAGCGTAACCACAGTGCTACGCACTTGATGCATAAGGCGTTGCGCGAGGTGCTGGGCGAGCATGTTCAGCAAAAGGGCTCGCTCGTGACGCCTGAGCGCACACGCTTTGACTTTGCCCACAATGCGCCATTGGACGACGACCAGATTCGTGAGATCGAAGCGCGCGTCAATGCGGAGATTCTGGTTAACGATGCCACCCAGGCGCGCGTGATGGACATCGAAGCTGCCCAGGCCACTGGCGCCATGATGCTGTTCGGTGAGAAGTACGGCGAGACCGTGCGCGTGATGGACATCGGCGAGAGCCGCGAACTGTGCGGCGGTACGCATGTGCAGCGCAGCGGGGACATCGGCCTTTTCAAGGTGGTTGCCGAAAGTGGTGTCGCCTCGGGCGTGCGCCGCATCGAGGCCGTTACGGGCCCGAACGCGCTGCTCTACCTCCAGCAATTGGAGAGCACGGTGACCCAGGTGGCTGGTGCGCTGAAGGCGCCTGTGCCCGAGGTCAGCCAGCGCCTGCACAGCGTGCTGGATCAGGTCAAGAAGCTGGAGCGTGAAATTGCCGCGCTCAAGGGCAAGCTGGCCTCCAGTCAGGGTGACGAGCTGCTGGC
>CAYHDD010000885.1:0-1556 GCA_964355195.1 uncultured Rhodoferax sp.
CTTCGGATACGCCGAGTTCTTTAAGTTGGCCGAGCGCGACCGGCCTTCCTGCTGGCAGGGAGGTAATTGTATTTAAATAGTTTGCTTTTTTCTTATCCACACTACGATTTTACAAATATTTATATATATCGCAAGACCCCGGCACCCATCAGTCAATCTCCCTGGACATCAGCACCCCATGGCCGTGCGCCTTTAAAAACGCGTGGCGCTGCGCTGCCTTGAAGTCCTCGGCCACCATCTCGGCGCACATTTCTTGCGCGGTAATTTCTGGCACCCAGCCCAATTTGATTCTGGCCTTGCTTGGGTCGCCCAGCAAAGTCTCTACCTCCGTAGGGCGAAAGTAACGCGGGTCAACCGCCGCTACCACGTCGCCCACCTTGAGTGCCGGTGCCTTGTCTCCGGCAATGGCTTGCACCACCGCCTTTTCAGCTACGCCAGAGCCCTCAAAGCGCAGGGTCAACCCCAGTTCTGCGGCAGACCATTCAATAAACTGGCGCACTGAATACTGCTTGCCGGTGGCAATTACAAAATCATCAGGCTGCTCTTGCTGCAGCATCATCCATTGCATGCGCACATAGTCTTTGGCGTGGCCCCAGTCGCGCAGCGCATCCAGGTTACCCAGGTACAAACATTTATCCAGCCCCAGCGCAATATTGGCCAGGCCACGGGTAATTTTGCGCGTCACAAAAGTCTCGCCGCGTCGGGGCGACTCGTGGTTAAACAAGATACCGTTGCAGGCATAGATGCCATAGGCCTCGCGGTAGTTGACCGTAATCCAGTAGGCGTAGAGCTTGGCTGCGCCGTAAGGGCTGCGCGGGTAAAACGGCGTCTTCTCTGTTTGCGGCGTCTCTTGCACCAAACCATAGAGTTCGGAAGTTGAAGCCTGATAGAAGCGCGTCTTCTTCAACCCCAAAAACCGAATGGCCTCAAGCAAACGCAGCGTACCCAGCGCGTCCACATCGGCCGTGTACTCAGGCGACCCAAAACTCACCGCCACGTGGGACTGCGCCCCCAGGTTGTAAACCTCATCGGGCTGCACCTGCTGCAAAATGCGCGTGAGGTTGGACGAATCCGACAGGTCGCCATAGTGCAGCACAAAGCGCTTGTCCTGCGCATGCGGATCTTCATAAATGTGGTCAATGCGCTGCGTGTTGAAATGCGAGGCCCGGCGCTTGATGCCGTGGACTTCGTAACCTCTTTCCAGCAAAAATTCGGCGAGGTAAGAGCCGTCCTGGCCGGTGATGCCGGTGATGATTGCTTTTTTCATACGTTAACTACTCCCATTAAAAACACCGCTGCGCCTTAACCGCCGCATAAGCTTGCAGGCCCAGCCGCTGGCGCTCGCGCCGCTCGGGCAGGGGCATGGCTCTGAGCCTTTGGGGCAACGATGAGATCTCGTTGTCCGGCACACGCAGCACAATGCGATCCCAATCGATGTCTGGCAGCGAGCCACCCTTGGGCAACATCGGCTGCACGCCCAGCAACACCGGCACTGCGCCCGCGGCCAGCGCCTCCCACAAGCGCAGACTGTTGGGCCCGGCGCCGGCCGGGCACAG
>CAYHDD010000886.1:0-1556 GCA_964355195.1 uncultured Rhodoferax sp.
CAGCAGCAGGCTGTTGGTGGCGCGGTCCACCATCTGCGTCACCAGCTTGAGCCATTCGGGCGCAAAGTCGTGGCCTTCGTCAATCAGGATCGCCTGGTACTGGCCGCTGGGGATTTGGCTGCGCTCCACGCCGCTGATCACGCGCTGCACCATGTCGGCCATCTTGGCCTCGGTAGGCAGGTTACCGGCTGGCAGCGTCTGACCAAAAGTCACCAGTTGCTGGCGGCACCATTTGTGAAAATGCCGCACATGCACCTTCTCGCTCAGGCCTTTGCGGTCCATCACGCTGTGCAGCTTGACGCCCAGCGGCTCGTTGAAGCACAGGATGAGAATCGGCTTGCTGCTGGGCGTGGATGCCTTGGCCAGGTACTCGGCGCGGTAGCCCAGGATCATGGTCTTGCCGGAACCCGCCACGCCGTGAATCACGCGGTGACCGTCGCCCAAAGAGCGCGCCAGTTGCTCCTGCTGCAAGTCCATCACGCGCATGATGCCGGGCAGCTCGGCCTCGGCGTCGCTGTCGTCAAAGAGCGCCGCTTGCGTCTGCACGCGCACTTGCGGGAACATGATCCAGCGCACGCGGTCGAGTTGCGGCAGGCTCATGACGCCACGCATCATGTAGGGGAACATGTCCCACAAGCGGCTTTGCAGCTCTTCGGCGTCCACCGCTTCCAGCATTTCATCCTGACACAGCACGCGCTGCGGCTCAATGATGTGCTGTAGCTCGGCGGCGTCAAACTGTTTGCGCGTAATGTTGGGAAACACCACGCCGTAGCTCCAGGGAAAAGCGAGTTGACCCTGGTACGGGCCATCGGCATGCACCAGTTGCGGGTCGCGCTTGAGTGCATCCACCACCTGGTGCGCGTACTGGCGCGCTTGCTCCAGCGGGTTGATGACGGTCTTGGGCACACCGTCGGGGATGATTTCCCAGGTTTGCTTGTCGGCCTGCCCGATGGTGGCGAGGCGCCAGTCTTTCACCTCCAGAATCAGGATGCCGCGGCGCGGGTGCATCACCACAAAGTCCGGATGTGCGTTTCGCGGACCCACGGAGACGTCGTACCACAGCAGGTAATCGTCGTCGAGCTTTTGCTCCAGTCGCTCGGCCAGGCGGCGCTCGCCGCTGGTCATGCGCGACGTGCAGGCGCCAAGCGCTGGAATGAGGGTTGCCATGGTGATCCCGTCCCTGAGATGCCATGCGACGATTATGGCCGCACGGCAAACGTGGTCAGAGCATGCACCATCGGCAACGAGCGTCGGTGGTTTGGGCGTACTGAACAGGCGCCGCCCTGGATCAGGTTGGTGGGGGTGCCCCGCCAGCCTGGTCCTGCCGCCACTCTCCACGCCTTTTGACTTGTCGCCATTTCCGAAGAGATGGATAGTATCCGACCCCAATTCAGCTGCGCCCTACCAGGCATCAATCGCCAACCCCGGCAGCGGCGCCGACTCGCGCTGCGTTTGCAGCCCGCGCAGCAGCCACTCGCGCGTTTGCGCCGGGTCGATCACGGCGTCGATTTCCAGGGTGGCGGCCATGTGGATGGCGCTGCCTTTGTCGTACTGCT
>CAYHDD010000887.1:0-1549 GCA_964355195.1 uncultured Rhodoferax sp.
CCAGAACATGGCGTTGGCGCGATTGCGCAGGAACCTCTCACAGGCCGCGTTGGCGGAGCGCATTGGCGCGTCTGTGAACACCGTGCGGCGTATGGAGGCCGGCTACCCGGGCACTGCGCTGCAGTACTTTGCGAGAGCCCTTCAAGTGTTCGGCCTGCTGGGGGGGCTGGACCAACTGCTGGACACGCCACAAGACACCATTGGGCTGGCGTTGATGGATGAAAAAGTGCCCCGTCGGGCGCGCTTGCCAAAGCCGGGAGTGGATAGCGGTGCGTTCTGACCTGATCAGCAAGGTCGAACTGGATGTCTTCGTCGGACGCGAGGAGTTGCACGTGGGTAGGCTCGTGTACCTCAAGGCCGGCCAACGCGAGTTTTCTCAGTTTGGGTACGCACCCGAATGGCTCACAGATGCGCGTGCGTTCGACATCTCTCCAGACCTGCAACGTGTACCGGGGTTTCAGGCACGAAAGGCGCCCACCAAGGATGACTCGTGCTTCTTTCACGCCTTGGCAGACTCCGAGCCGGATGCCTGGGGCCGCCGTGTCATTGCGCGAGCCCACGCGAAGGAGCGCCAAAGCAATTGCACTCAGGGTCCGTTAACCGAGCTGGACTATCTGTGCGCAGTGGACGACTTCAGCCGCATGGGAGCGCTGCGCCTGCACGATGCAAAACGGGGTTATCTGCGTAGCACCGAAGAAGGAAAGCGCGCCACTCCGACACTGCTGGAACTTGACAAGATATTGAGCGCCTCTCGTGCGGTGGAGTTGAGCAAGGAGTCGGCGGCCGATCTGAAGTATCTGCAAGGTAAGGGCACCTCCCTCGGCGGAATGCGCCCGAAGTGCACGGTTGTCGAGACAGATGGCCGACTGGCCATCGGCAAGTTTCCAAGTGTGAAAGACGAACGCAGTGTGACGCGCGCTGAGGTGTTGGCCTTGCTGCTGGCTGAAAAGGCCGGTATTGACGCCGCAAAGGCACGCGTGGTGACGGTGAATGGTGCACCTGTGGCGGTCATCCGCCGGTTTGACCGCACACCAGACAATGGACGGATTCCGTACCTGTCGGGGGCATCCCTGCTGCGGGCCAGCCGCAACGATGAGCGCGCCTACTCGGAAGTGGTGGACGCGATGCGCTCGAAGGTCGTTGGCTTCGCAGAAGATGCCAGGCAACTATGGCGTCGGCTGGTGTTCAACCTGTTGATTACCAACGTCGACGATCACCTGCAAAACATCGGGTTTCTGTATGTTGGCAAGAACCTGTGGCGTCTTGCCCCCGCCTTTGACCTGAACCCCTTCCCCGATAAGGAGCGGGAATCCAAGACATGGCTAAGCGAAGATACTGGTGCCATTACCTCGGTAGGCCAGCTACTGACGCAAGCTGCTCGTTTCGAGCTGGACCATGACCAAGCCCTGCGCACCCTGTCTGACGTGGTGGCAGCGGTCGCTCAGTGGCGAACCGTAGCCCTCTCGATCAACGTAGGACTGAGCGTCAACGAGCTTGAGGGCTTTGAGCCTGCGTTCGAGCATGCTGAGCTAGAAGAGGCCAAGCTGTT
>CAYHDD010000888.1:0-1548 GCA_964355195.1 uncultured Rhodoferax sp.
AGTCCTTTCATCTACAACCATTGGAGAACAAAGTCATGAAACACAATCGCGAAGCTCTCTTTCAGCTCGTAGGCATCAGCGCCGCTGTTTTGGCACTGGTTGCTTGCGGCGGTGGGAGTTCATCCACCAGCACACCCGCAGCCGCGGCAACCACCCTCAGCGGCTCCGTTGTGAAGGGTCCGGTGGCGGGCGCCACGGTGACCGTCAAAAAGGCCAGCGACGGCACCGTATTGAAGACCACCACCACCGGCACCGATGGTACTTACACCTTGAGCCTGGACTATGTCGGCGATGTGATCGTGGAAGTCACGGGTGGAACCTACACTGACGAGGCCACCAAGGTCTCGACCGCGCTGACAGCGCCCATGAAGGTGGTTCTGGCGGTCAAGCCGGGCAACATCACAGGCGTCGTCACACCGCTGACCACCATGGCCTTCAGCAACGCCTTCCCCACGGCGACGAGCCCGGTTACGGCGGCTGCCTTTGACACCCGCGCCGCCAGCCTGGCAGCGGACTTCAAACTCAGCGGTGTCAATCTGGCCACCACCGTTCCGACCGTCAGCGGCACGATGAACGACTACGGCAAAGTGCTGGCCGGTGTGTCCAAGTACATGCAGCTCAACAACGTCACGCTGCCGACCCTGGTCAATGCGTCGTTCACATCGGCGCAGTGGACCAGCTTCTCAGGCGCCTTCAGCACCGCTTACAACACTGCCAACCCGGGTAGCAGCATCAGCTATTCGTTTTCCGGTGGCTCAGCGACGATAGGTGGCAGCGGCGTCGGGGGTGGTACCGGCACTTGCGGTATCAACGTCAGTGGCAGCATCAGCGCTGCTGGCATCACGGTGCCGCTCAATCTGGACTACTGCTTCAAGGGAATTGCGGCGGGTTCTTGTGGCGCCGGTAACTCCACGCTGGCCCAGGCTCTGAGCGGTCAGGGCGGTATCGTCGGCGCGGTCAACCTCGCTTACAAGTACACCGAGACCTGTGTGGCCAACCCGGTCGTTACGCTGACTTTGACCTAAGCCGCGTCAGTCTGGTGCTCAGCCAAGTCAATTCAATCTATCAGGGAGTTTCAAATGAACGTAAAGATGGGCCTTGCCCTGCTGGCAAGCGGATTGGCTTTGGGTCTTGCTGGATGCGGCGGTGGTGATCCGCAGGACGCCACTGCTCCCGTTAGCGCACCGCATGCGGTGGTCAAGGCTGGCAAGCCTACCGGTGCGGCGGCCGTTGCGGTTCACCTGTACCAAGCGCTGTATGGCAAGGCACCGAGCTATGCCCTGATGACGGACTACACCGCACAGGCCACGGCTGACGCCGCCACCTTTGCCAGCAGCCTGGCCAGTGCCTTTGCCAGCACCAGCCACGCTGCACTGGCCAAGTTGGTGCTCGACAACCTGGGTGTGACGGCCACGACCGTGAAGGCGGTCAATGCCAAGAATGAGAGTGAGTACGCAATCCTGCTGGATGCGGTGCAGCAGATCTTTGCCGCTTACCCGACCATGCGCGGCCAGGTCATCCTGAACATGACCAATTTGCTGGACGGTT
>CAYHDD010000889.1:0-1548 GCA_964355195.1 uncultured Rhodoferax sp.
AGCCACCATTACCTGGCTGAAGTCTTCAAGGGCGATATCAAGGCCCGTCTGGACTCATGGGTGCAGGCTGAGGAGTTGGACCCGACAAACCGAGCGCCATTCAAACAACTGGCGGGCTGGTCGGCGCGTTGGTTTGCCTTGCGCAATGACCTGGGCCGGGAACGTGACGCCCAAGCCAAGCTAGCAATTTTCTCCGAACTGCAGTTCGGCCTTCTGAAGGCGCTCGGCCATAGCATCGACCAATCGGCGACAACTGGGCGGCAGTCATTTGTGCCCGGGTTGCCACTGCCTGTATGGGAAATGCTGGGTGAACCGCACAAGGCACCACAGCTGGTTGTAGTTCCTGCCTACAATCCGGGGCAGGAGGGCGAAGATGTTCTCGACCAGCAACTTGCGAGCGTGCATTACGGTGGTCTCCCGGTGCCTTTTGACCTGCATGCGGAGACGTGGGCCAGTGTAGTCTCTGACGCGATCTTCGGGGCAGAGGCCCCGCCCCGCTACGTGATCCTAGTGGGACTTCACGAATGGTTGCTGCTCGACCGCTACAGGTGGCCAAACAACCGCGTCCTGCGTTTCGACTGGGATGAGATTCTTGATCGGAAAGACTCGGCAACGCTGCAAGCCGCTGCCGTCTTGCTGCACAGGGACAGCTTGGCGCCGGGTAGCGGTGGCAGTCTGTTGGATGCGCTGGACGAGAACGCTCACAAGCATGCGTTCGGAGTCAGTGAGGAACTGAAGTACGCGATCCGTGAGGCGATCGAGGCGCTGGGAAACGAGGCCGTGCGCCAGCTGCGACAGCAGGCCACGGACATGAAGAAGAGCGTCTTTTCCGGCGAATATGAAATCAACGAAGCTGACCTGAGCCTCGAATGCCTGCGGCTCGTGTATCGACTGCTATTCATGTTCTACATCGAGGCGCGTCCCGAGCTCGGTTATGTGCCCATTCAGAAGAGCGACGTCTACCTGAAGGGGTACAGTCTCGAGTCGTTGCGAGACTTGGAGTTGGTGCCGTTGACCACTCCACATGCTCGTGAAGGTCTGTATTTCGACGAGACAATGCGTCGGCTGTTCAGCTTAGTCGCCGAAGGATGCGGCTTTGGGAGCCAGCTGTCGCTCACCGCTGGCAAAGACGTGTTCGTCCTTGCTCCGCTCGACAGCCGCCTATTTGATCCTGCGGCGACGCCACTCCTGAACCGAGTGCGCTTCCCAAATGAAGTATGGCAGCGCGTCATTCGCTCAATGTCGCTGTCGGGCGCAAAGGGCAAACGAAAGGGGCGCGTCAGCTACCAGCTGTTGTCCATCAACCAGTTGGGAGCGGTATACGAGGCGCTCCTATCGTATCGCGGGTTCTTCGCCTCAGAGGATCTTTACGAGGTACTACCGGAACCGAAGAAATCAGCAGCCGGCGCCGGCGATGATGACAGGGAGTTTGCGGACAACGAAGATGAAACCTCTGCCGGTTCGTTAGGCACTGACCTGCTTGACAATGCCTGGTTCGTCCCCGCTAGTCGAATAGAGGAATTCAAGTCCAGTGAACGTGTCTACGAC
>CAYHDD010000890.1:0-1546 GCA_964355195.1 uncultured Rhodoferax sp.
AGACCTCCGATCTGGTCCAGGAGATCACGGCGACCAGCAAGGAACAGAGCAGCGGTGTTGCCCAGATCAATTCCGCCATGAGCCAGTTGAGCCAAGCCACCCAACAGAACGCCAGCGCCTCCGAGCAGTTGGCGGCAACCGCTGAAGAGATGAGCAGCCAGGCACAGCAACTGCAAAATGTCATTGGCTTCTTCAAGCTGGGGACCGAAGTGCCTGTCGCTCGCACACCGGTCAAGGCGCCGGTGAAAAAGCCAGCGCGTGCTGCTGCTCGGTCGGGGATCAAGATCGACGAAACCGCTTTCGCGCGTTTCTAGGGCAGACGAACATGAATACATTGACCACACAGTTGACGGCAGCTGCCGATGAAATGAGCGCTCGGGCCCAGCATCTGCAGAGCGTTATGGGCTACTTCAAAGTCGGGGCCCGGCCGGTGGGCGCTACCCTGGCGGTCAAGTCGCCGGTGCAGCAGAACGCCAGTGCCTCTGAGCATTTGGCGGCGGCCGCCAATGAGATGCGCGCCGTGGCCCGGCAACTGGAGAGCATCACGAGCTTCTTCAAGCTGCAGACCCCGACCGCTGGCGGATCACGCGACGGGCCAGTCGTCGGTGCAAAAGGCAGTTCGCAGGACTGAGTGACATGAACCTAAGCCTTTACCGCCGCGCTATTCCGGCGTGGCTGCTTGTTGAGGGTGCGCCACAGCCGCAACAGGCGCTACAGGCCAGCGAAACACAGCTGCAGTCCTTCTTGGATGCCACGCCAGATGCCGTGTTGGTCAGCAACGCGCAGGGTGTCATTACCATGGCCAACCGCAATGTTATGCGCCTGCTGGGCTACAGCCCGGAGGAGTTGTTGGGCCAGCCCATTGACTGCCTGCTGCCAGCGTGTTTTCGGAAGGGACATCCGGCCATGCGTGAGGCGTTCGCAAAACTGCCTGATGCCCGCCGCATGGGGCATGGCATGGAAATCAAGGCAAGGCGCAAGGATGGCAGCGAATTTCCGGTAGAAATTGGTTTGGGGCGCTTCCAGACCGAATCAGGTGTGCATTTTGTCAGCGCCGTGCGCGACATCAGCCATGTCAAGGCGTTCCAGGAGCAATTGCGCATCGCCGCCGTGGCCTTCGACTCGGAGATGCCGACCATGATCACCGACCGCGCGGGCAAGGTTCTGCAGGTCAATCGGGCCTTTGCCCAGTCCACCGGCTTCACGGCTGAGGACATTGTTGGCCAGTCGCCACGCATGCTCCAATCAGGTCGGCATGGCAAGGAGTTCTATCAACAGATGTGGCGGGACATCGATTGCAACGGTGGCTGGCAGGGGGAAGTCTGGGACCGGCGCAAGAATGGCGAGGTCTATCCCAAATGGCTGACGATTTCGGCGGTGAAGACGGACCGTGGTGCAGTGACGCATTACGTAGGCACCCATCAGGACACATCTGAACAACAGCGGGCCGCTGAAAAAATCAGGGAACTGGCCTTTTTTGACCAGCTCACTGGCCTGCCCAACCGCACCTTGCTGCTTGATCGGCTCAAGCAATTGGTGACGGCCA
>CAYHDD010000891.1:0-1545 GCA_964355195.1 uncultured Rhodoferax sp.
GCCGCGCATAGTCCTCTACCTGGTCGTGCCCGATTTTGCCAACCGCGAAGTATTGTGACTCCGGGTGGGAAAAATAGAATCCGCTTACCGCCGCCGCGGGCCACATGGCATAGCTCTCGGTCAGCGTGATACCGACCTGCGGCGCATCCAGAAGCCGGAACAAATCGCCTTTCTCGGTATGGTCCGGACAGGCAGGGTAACCTGGCGCCGGGCGTATGCCTCGATACTCTTCGCGGATCATGGCCTCGTTGTCGAGTATTTCGTCAGCGGCATAGCCCCAGAATTCGCGCCGCACGCGCTGGTGCAGGTGCTCGGCAAAGGCCTCGGCCAGGCGGTCGGCCAGGGACTTGAGCATGATCGCACTGTAGTCGTCGTGCCTGGCTTCGAATTCGCGCACCCGCTCCTCGACGCCGAGGCCGCCGGTGACCGCGAAGGCGCCGATGTAGTCTTTCACCCCCGAACTCCTGGGCGCGACAAAATCGGCCAGGCAGTAGTTCGGCTTGCCCGAGGGCCTTTGCGCCTGCTGGCGCAGATGGTGAAAGCGGAACGCCACTTTGCTGCGCGACTCGTCGGAATAGATTTCGATATCGTCGCCCACGCTGTTGGCCGGAAACAATCCGAACACCGCGCTCGCGGCCAGCCATTTTTCAGCGATGATTTTTTTGAGCATCGCCTGGCCCTCCGCGAACACATTGCGCGCCGCCTCCCCGACCAGGGAATCCTGCAGGATCTTCGGATACGCTCCGGACAACTCCCAAGTCTGGAAAAAAGGCGACCAGTCGATGTGTCTCGCGATCGCAGCGAGATCGTAGTCGCGCAGCAGTTTCACCCCTGCAAATACCGGCGCCGGCGGCGTGTAGGCCGACCAGTCGGTCTTGCAGGCGTTCGCCCGCGCCTGAGCGATCGGGAGCAGCGGCGCGCGGCTTTGCTTTGCCTGGTGCTGGGTGCGGATCCTGTCGTAGTCGGCTCGCGCCGAACGCGCGTAATCCTCGCGCAAGTCATCCGACAGCATGTTTGAGCACACGCCGACCGAGCGCGAAGCGTCCGGCACATAGACGGTCAGGCCGCTGTAGTGGGGCGCGATTTTCACCGCGGTGTGCACGCGCGAAGTCGTGGCGCCGCCAATCAGCAGCGGGATGGTAAAGCCTTCGCGCTCCATCTCGCGCGCGACATTCGCCATCTCTTCGAGCGAAGGCGTGATCAATCCGGACAGACCGATAATGTCGCACTTTTCCTCGCGCGCCACTTGCAGAATTTTGCTGGCCGGCACCATCACGCCGAGGTTGATCACCTGGTAGTTGTTGCACTGGAGCACCACGCCGACAATATTCTTGCCGATGTCGTGCACATCGCCTTTGACCGTGGCGACCACGATCTTGCCTTTGGGTTTTGCGGCTTCGCCGGATTCCAGTGCCAGTTTCTGCTTCTCCGCCTCGATGTAGGGCACCAGATGCGCCACCGCCTGCTTCATCACCCGTGCCGATTTCACCACCTGCGGCAGGAACATCTTGCCCGCGCCGAACAGGTCGCCGACCACGTTCATGC
>CAYHDD010000892.1:0-1543 GCA_964355195.1 uncultured Rhodoferax sp.
GAACAGGACGTCCTTGCCTTCGTCACGGAACGACTCGGCAATGGTCAAGCCGGTCAGCGCCACGCGCAGACGGTTGCCCGGGGGCTCGTTCATCTGGCCGTAGACCATGGACACTTTGGACTTGGGAAGGTCATCCAGGTTCACCACGCCAGAGTCGGCCATCTCGTGATAGAAGTCGTTGCCTTCGCGGGTACGCTCGCCAACACCAGCGAACACCGACAGACCGGAGTGCGCCTTGGCGATGTTGTTGATCAGTTCCATCATGTTCACGGTCTTGCCGACGCCGGCGCCACCGAACAGACCCACCTTGCCGCCCTTGGCAAACGGACACACCAGATCAATCACCTTGATGCCGGTTTCCAGCAGTTCTTGCGAGGGGCTGAGTTCATCGTAAGTTGGCGCTTTGCGGTGAATCGATGCGTACTGTTCAGTCGCCACCGGACCGCGCTCGTCGATCGGTGTGCCCAGCACATCCATGATGCGTCCGAGCGTCGCCTTTCCAACGGGCACCATGATCGGACTTCCCGTGTTGGAAACCATCAGACCACGGCGCAAACCGTCACTTGAGCCGAGCGCAATGGTACGCACGATGCCGTCACCAAGCTGCTGCTGCACCTCCAGCGTCAAGCTGGTTCCCTCGAGCTTCAGCGCGTCATAAATCTTTGGCATGCGGTCGCGCGGAAATTCCACGTCGACCACGGCACCGATACATTGAACAATCTTTCCCCGAACACCTGTGTTCGCTTGTGTGGTTTCTTGGGCCATCTCGCTTTGCTCCAATCAATTTAAATCCTGCCAGTTGCTTGCAACAAAGAGGGCTAAGCCCCAATCGCCGCAGCCCCGGAGACAATCTCCGACAATTCCTTGGTGATCGCCGCTTGGCGGGTCTTGTTGTAGACCAGTTTCAGCTCGCCAATCACGTTTCCTGCATTGTCCGTGGCCGCCTTCATGGCCACCATGCGCGCCGCATGCTCGGAGGCCATGTTCTCGGCCACCGACTGGTAGACAAGCGCCTCGACGTAGCGCACCAACAGGTCGTCAATCACAGCCTGGGGGTCAGGCTCATAGATGTAGTCCCAGCCATGCTTGGCGCCACTGGCACGTTCGCTGGCCAGTGTTTCGTCCTGCATCCGGGCGGCCGACAAGGGCAACAACTGCTCCAGCACCACTTCCTGTCGCATCGTATTGATGAAACGGGTGTAGGACAGGTAAACAGCGTTGATCTCACCTCTGGCGTAGGCGTCGAGCAAGACCTTGACCGGCCCGATCAGTCGATCCAGGTGCGGTCTGTCGCCAAGGTGCGTCACATGCGACACGACCTTCGCCCCAATGCGATTCAAAAAACCCAAGCCCTTGTTGCCAATCGCCACCGCCTGCACCGATACGCCGGCGTTTTGCAATTCACGCAGTTTGTTCGTCACGCTGCGCAAGAGGTTGGTATTCAGACCACCACACAAGCCCTTGTCAGTCGAGACCACGATCATGCCGGCGACCTTCGACTCGTTGGCCTTCATGAACGCGTGAACGTACTCCGGATTAGCCT
>CAYHDD010000893.1:0-1542 GCA_964355195.1 uncultured Rhodoferax sp.
GTTCTACAACCCCGACACCTACGACCTGTCGCGCGTCGGGCGCATGAAGTTCAATGCCAAGATGGGGCGTCCGGAGTCCACCGGGCCGATGGTCTTGACCAACGAGGATATTCTTGCGGTCGTCAAGATTCTGGTCGACTTGCGCAATGGGCGTGGCGAAGTTGATGATATTGATCACC
Organism: uncultured Rhodoferax sp.; assembly: GCA_964355195.1. GTDB lineage: Bacteria > Pseudomonadota > Gammaproteobacteria > Burkholderiales > Burkholderiaceae_C > Rhodoferax. Next base: position 180 of record CAYHDD010000893.1, read on the forward strand.
TTGGCAACCGGCGCGTTCGTTGTGTTGGCGAGTTGGCGGAAAATCAGTACCGCACTGGCTTGGCACGGATTGAGAAGGCGGTGAAAGAGCGTCTGGGACAGGCCGAGCAGGAACCTCTCATGCCGCACGACCTGATCAACAGCAAGCCAATTTCCGCGGCACTGAAGGAGTTCTTTGGTGCGTCGCAGCTGTCGCAGTTCATGGACCAGACCAACCCGTTGTCGGAAATCACGCACAAGCGTCGCGTTTCTGCCCTCGGCCCAGGCGGCTTGACGCGCGAGCGCGCCGGCTTTGAAGTGCGCGACGTGCACGTTACGCATTACGGTCGCGTCTGCCCAATTGAAACGCCTGAAGGTCCGAACATTGGTCTGATCAATTCGCTCGCGCTGTATGCGCGTCTGAATGAATACGGCTTTATCGAAACGCCCTATCGCCGCGTCGCCGACAGCAAGGTGACGATGGAGATCGACTATTTGTCTGCCATCGAGGAAGGCAAGTACGTGATTGCGCAGGCCAACGCCGCGCTGGACAAGGACGGCAAGCTGACCGGGGAACTGATTTCTGCGCGCGAAGCCGGCGAGTCCATTCTGGTCGCTGCGGATCGCATTCAGTACATGGACGTGTCGCCGGCGCAGATTGTTTCGGTGGCCGCCTCCCTGGTGCCCTTCCTGGAGCACGACGATGCCAATCGCGCCTTGATGGGCGCCAACATGCAGCGCCAGGCGGTACCGATTCTGCGGCCGGAGAAGGCCTTCGTTGGAACCGGTATCGAGCGCGTTTCAGCGATCGACTCCGGTACCGTCGTGACGGCCAACCGCGGCGGTGTGGTCGACTATGTGGATGCCACCCGGGTCGTGATTCGAGTCCACGACGCCGAGGCACAGGCGGGTGAAGTCGGCGTTGATATCTACAACCTGATCAAGTACCAGCGTTCCAACCAGAACACCAACATCCACCAGCGTCCAATCGTCAGGAAGGGAGACAAGCTTGCCAAGGGCGATGTCATTGCCGATGGCGCTTCGACCGACCTGGGCGAGTTGGCACTCGGGCAGAACATGCTGGTCGCGTTCATGCCATGGAATGGCTACAACTTTGAGGATTCGATTTTGATCAGTGAGCGTGTTGTGGCCGATGACCGCTACACCTCGATTCATATTGAAGAGTTGGTGGTGATGGCGCGCGACACCAAATTGGGCGCCGAGGAAATCACGCGCGACATTCCCAATCTGAGCGAGCAGCAACTCAACCGTTTGGATGAGTCGGGCATCATTTACGTGGGTGCCGAGGTGCAGCCGGGTGACACGCTGGTGGGAAAGGTTACGCCCAAGGGCGAGACCACGCTGACGCCGGAAGAAAAGCTGTT
>CAYHDD010000894.1:0-1540 GCA_964355195.1 uncultured Rhodoferax sp.
ACCATTTCGTCGGGTCGGCGTACCGTACGGCGCGCGCCGATCACGAATTCTTCCAGCGCCATCGTGCGAGTGCCGGTCAGTGAACTCAGTTCGACCTGTGCCTCCAGGGCCAGCAGGGCAGGGATGCCATCTGCCGCCGGGGAGGCATTACAGATATTGCCGACCAGCGTGCCCTTGTTCTGAACCTGCACGCCGCCGATTTCACGCGCCGCGGCTTGCAGGCCGTGAAACTGCGCCGGCAAGGCGGTGCGAACCACTTGACTCCAGGTGACGCCGGCACCGATGCGCCAGTGATCGCCCTTGTCATCCAACTGCTGTAGCTCGGAAATGGCGCTGACATCGAGCAGAGATTCAGTGATGGGCTGGTTGGCGCGCGCGGCATAGAAGTCGGTGCCACCGGCCAGCAGCGTCAGCGGCTGTGTCGCCAGCGCGCGCAGGGCCTCGGCGATAGTCAAGGGACGCAGGTAGAGCGCACTTGGCCCAGCGGTCAGCGCTTGAGTTTGCATGGCTGGTTCAGGCGCCGTGGCGCACTGTCGGGATGGTCGTTGCGGGTGGCGTATTGCGGCTGCGCCCGCAACGCACGATGCCGTCGATCATGACCATGCCGACACCGGGAATGTCACCGCACTGAACGCTCTCCAACAGTGTGCGCCCGGCCGTATGTTGGGCCTTGTCCATGAAGACAAAGTCAGCCGCACGGCCGACTTCAATCAGGCCGCAGTTGAGCTTGCGGATGCGCGCCGTGTTGCCAGTCGCGAAACAGAACACCAGCTCAGCCGGGATGTTGCCTAGACTTGAGAGCAAGGCCACCAGGCGCAGCATGCCCAGCGGCTGCACACCCGAGCCAGCGGGCCCGTCGGTGCCCAGGATGATGCGGTGCGGGCACTTCAGTTGCAGCGCCGCCTGCGCGGCTGCAATGGCCACTTTCTCGTTGCCGTTGTGAACGATCTCGATCGCGCGCGCCGACTTCTCGCACAACTCGCAGACATGCGCCTCGGGCAAGGCGGTGTGGCCGCCATTGATGTGACCGATGACGTCGGCGTCGGCCTCCAGCACCACGTCCTTGTCGATCAGGCCGGAGCCCGGAATCGACGGGCCGCCAGTGTGGATGGTGCTCTGGATGCCATACTTGCGCGCCCAGCGCACCATCTCGGCCGCCTCGTAACCGGCCTTGACCGAACCCAGACCCACCTCGCCCAGCAAACCCACGCCCGCCTCAGCGAGCTCCTTGAAGTCCTGCTCGACCATGCCCTTTTCAATGATCGGGGCGCCCGCCAGAACCTTGACACCACCGGGGCGGAAGTTGTCAAAAGCGCGCTGCGCGGTGATCGCCAGCGCCTTTAGACCGACGATGTCTTTGGGCCGACCAGGCAGGTGCACTTCGCCGGCCGAGATCATGCTGGTGACGCCACCGTGCATGGTCGAGTCGATCCAGCCAATCTGGTTCTGGCGCGGCGTCCAGTCGCCAAACACCGGGTGCACATGACTATCGATCAGGCCCGGGCAGACACAAGTTTGATGCGCGTCGATGACGCTCAGC
>CAYHDD010000895.1:0-1538 GCA_964355195.1 uncultured Rhodoferax sp.
TGTGTCGAGAAACGCCTTGGCACCCGGCAGCGCTCGCGTGCCGGAAATAACTTCACGGATGTCGGGCAAACCGAGCTTGTGCTGGCGCAGCAGGGCGAGCCGGAATTTCATCAGCTTGTCGTAATCGGGTTCGTCACGCGTGGTGCGGCGCAATTCTGGAATGCCGGTACGCTCGGCGAATTCGATCCAGATTTCCGGAACCAGCACACCTTCAAGATCAAGACAGACTAATTGCACCAGGGTTCTCCAAAAGCGCTCGCCGACACGACGGCACCGGCAAGACGACGCGGATCATAAGGCCAATTGGGGTCAATTCCGGGCGGCATTGCCAGACCTGATGCGTGGTTCAGTCGAGCTTTTGCCCTGCCATGGTGGCGTCTCGCATCCTGTGCCCAGCGACCAAGTTGGTCACCACGGCGCTGCGTAGTTCACGGCTTACTGGCTCACCTGGCCTTCTTCTGCCGGTCAAACTTGCGCCAGTACTGAAATTCGTCTTCGTGGATGTCGATGTCGAGCTCCGCGATGCGCGCTTGCAGGCGGTCTTGCACATCGGCTACGGCCTGGTTGTAGACCAGCGGGCCGAGCTCTTCCAGGAAGTAGCCGAGCAGCGCGCCGGCAGCGATGTTGCCGATCTTCTCTTCCATGTTTTCCAGGAAGTAGCGCTCGATGGAAGCGATGGCTTCCTTGCGTGCTTCTTTGCTCAGTTCGATGCTCATGCTTCACTCTCCGCTGGGCTGCTGGTCAGCGCGCCAGAAACCCACTGAGCCCCGAGACCCGCGTTGCGCATCAAACAGCACGCCCGGGTTCAGAATTCCGGCCGGGTCGGCCACGGCTTTGGCGCTGGCCAGCATCTGGCGGAAGAGCGCGGGGGCTTCGATGTCATAGCCGCTTCGATGGTCGCGCCCAACCGCGTGGTGGTGCGTGCTGGTGCCGCCGTGCGCCAGCACGGCCGCGTTGGCCGCGAGCTTGATCTCGCGCCAGGCGGCGAGGGCGCTGGCGACGTCGCCTCGCTCCGAGCCCTTGGCGGCGAGGGTGAAGTAGGGTGCCACGCCATCCGGGTAGACGTGCGTGATGCGGCACGAGACCATGCACTCCTGAGCGCTGCTGCGCTGCACCGCCTGTTCGAGGTCTTGCCGCACGTTCTGATAGAAGCTCTGGAAGCGGTCCCAGGTAATGGCGCTCTCGAAGGTGTCCATGATGAGTCCCGAGCCGACCGCCGGGTCGCGCCAGTAGGGCATGCGCAGAAAGGCCTGGCGCCAAGCACCGGCAGCACCCTTCTTGTGTTCCTGGTTGTCGCCGCCGGCCATGGATCGCGTTACGGCGCCAGCGTCGTAAGTGCCACCGTGATCGCCTACCAATTCCAGGGCACGCTCCATCCAGGCCTGCAACGGATGGTCGGCCGACTCGAAGCCCAGCACGAGGAGCGTGAAGCGGCCGTCGCCGACGCCAGAGAAGACAGTCTCCATCGGGTCAAGCAGGCGGCAGTTGCTCGGGTTCAGGCCCGACTGCGAGAGCGCGCGCAGGCAGTGTGCGGCGCC
>CAYHDD010000896.1:0-1538 GCA_964355195.1 uncultured Rhodoferax sp.
CAGACCGCAGTTACGCGAAGCGAACAAGCTCTGTCCCCAACTCGAAACGGGATGTCGGATGTTTGCCCGGTGGCGGCTTGGTGGCAGCGGGATCGGATGGCGTCTTGCGCGGCTTCACGGTGGCCGACGCCAGCCAGCAATTCCACGTCGCGCAAGCGCGCATTCAGGGCAACAAGGTGATCGTCTGGCACCCCGATGTGAAACACCCAACGGCCGTGCGCTATGGGTGGGTGGACAACCCGGAACAAAATAATCTGGTCAACCGCGCGGGGCTGCCGGCCTCACCCTTTCGGACCGACGACTGGCCCTGGCTGACCGAGAAGGCGAAGTACACCTACTGACCCCCAGAGCCAAGGTGACGATCATTGTGGTCTGCCATCAGTGCCAAGGCATTCCCAGCTATCAAACCACTTCATCCCCCGCGCGCGGGGGCTCCCCGCCTGTGCGCTGCATCAGTTCGTCGAATGCCGCCAAGTCGGCACGGCCACTGCGCTCGGCGAAATAGGCCTCAGCCTGCATCATGGCCAGCTTTTCCGCCACGGCGATGCTCACAAACTGGTTGATGCTGATACCGTCTTCCTTGCTCATGCGCTCTACACCGGCGCGAATGGAGCGTGGCAAACGCAGCGGGTAGGTGCTCAATTCACTCATGGTTCAAACTCCTCAAGAAAGGGCCAGGAAGCATCACCTGTAACCCAAAGCGCATTGCTGCTTTGGCGAAGTGCCGCTGGTTGAAAGTCAAAAGTGCCTGCGCCGAGGCATTCACTGCCGCTTCCAGCACCAGTTCGTCGGCAGGGTCACGCAATTGCGGGCGCCACAAAAAATGCACTTCAACGGGCTCGACGATATGCGCCAGCGCATCCAGAAAGATACCGACTTGCTTCGTGTTCAGACCCGCAGCGTCCATATGCTCCGCCCTCCGACACACGGCTTCATACTCCATGAACAGACTGACACTGGCCGCCAGCGTCAACTCGCCACGCCGCCCACGACGCAGCAACTCGGACGATGCGCCGCTTGGGCTGCGCATGGCCGCCACGATGGTGTCCGTGTCCATGACAACTTTCATCAATAAATAGTATCACGGGCGATGAGTAAGCGGTGGCCTGCTGGTTTTCGCCACCAGCGGCATTGCCGCAGGCCGGGGGACATTCGCGAACTCATCCGTCGTGGCACCCTGAGCCTCTGCACACATCTGGAGCCTGGTTCTTCAAGCGGGCGCTCATTATTCTGGTTGTCCGGAGTGAATACGCCGAATTGAGCGTTGCTGGACTATCTGGCGCGCGATACCCACCGGGGCACAATCTCGGACTCACGCCCCGTCGCCGTACGCTACGGCTGGGTGGACAACCCGGAACAAAATAATCTGGTCAACCGCGCCGGGCTGCCGGCCTCACCCTTTCGGACCGACGACTGGCCCTGGCTGACCGAGAAGGCGAAGTACACCTACTGACCCTGGAGCCAGCGCGCCTGTGCGGTGGCTTGAGCGACTCAGCGGCCGACGGAAAAAAGCGTGGCGTTGGCTATCGCATAGACCG
>CAYHDD010000897.1:0-1535 GCA_964355195.1 uncultured Rhodoferax sp.
CCGGCGGCAACACCGAGCGGCCCGGACTCCGGCGCCTGATGATGGATATCGAGCGCGGTCTGGTCGACATTGTGGTGGTCTACAAGATTGACCGCCTGACGCGCAGCCTGGCGGACTTCTCCAAGATGGTGGAGGTGTTCGAACGCCAAGGCGTGTCATTCGTATCCGTCACCCAGCAGTTCAACACCACCACGTCCATGGGCCGCTTGATGCTCAACGTGTTGCTGTCGTTTGCACAGTTTGAGCGAGAAGTCACTGGCGAGCGCATCCGCGACAAGATTGCGGCCAGCAAGCGCAAGGGGATGTGGATGGGAGGTGTGCCGCCATTGGGCTACGACGTCTCCAACCGGCTGCTGGTGATCAACGATGCAGAGGCGACTGTGGTGCGGTGCATCTTTGCCGAGATGCTCACCATTGGCTCTCCAACGCAAATTGCCGAGAGGCTTGCAACTGAGGGGATCACAACCAAGGCCTGGACGACGCAAGATGGTCAGGTACGAAGTGGCACGCGCATGGACAGAAAGTACCTGTACAAGTTGCTGCGCAATCGGATCTATTTGGGTGAGTTGTCGCACAAAGGCAGTTGGTTCCCTGGCGCGCACTTGCCCGTCATCGATCACGGACTGTGGGGTCGAGTGCATGAAGTCTTGGCCCGAGACCCGCATGTCAGGTCACAGGAGACGCAAACACGCGAGAGCACGGCGGCACTGTTGCGCGGTCTGTTGTTTGGCCCCAGTGGCGACCCGATGTACCCGACCTACGCCAGCAAGAACAAGAGCAAGTACCGCTACTACGTCTCCAAGTCAGAGATGAAGTTTGGCGCCAATGGCAAAACCCATGATCGGATTCCGGCGGAGGAAATTGAAGCCGCGACAGTCGCACAGGTCAAGACCGTTCTTTCAAGCCCGGAGGCAATCACCGCTGTTTGCAAATCTCCTGAACTTCAAGGTGTCCGCATCAATGAAGATGAAACTGTGATGGGTATGCACCGGCTCGGTGATGCCTGGGAACGGTTGTATCAAGCCGAGCGAATCAGGATCGTCAAGCTGATGATTGAACGGGTTGATCTGGTGCCCGGTGGATTGAAGGTGAAATGGCGTGCTTTGGGCTGGAAGGAACTTATCAAGGAGTTTGCCGCGCAGAGCATTGGTGCTGAACTGGTAGAAATGGAAGAAGCATGAACGCCGATCTTGAATCCTTTGTCCCCTTGACCTTTGTGCGACGTGGCGTTCAGAGCCTGGGCTGCACAAACGCGGCGGCGAATGACACGACATTCCTGGTAGGACTGAGCCGTGCGTTTTACTGGAAAAGCCTGCTTGACAGCGGTGCTATGCGAAGTGGCTCGGAGATCGCCAAGAAAGAGGGTCTACACCACTCGGTGGTCAACGAACTGCTGCGACTGACCTTGCTGGCACCGGACATCATCACTGAGTTGATGGGTGGCACACAGCCACGGCGGCTCACATTGATGTGGTTTCAACGGAATCGACTGCCGGTGGACTGGCAGGCCCAGCGCGCAATCATCGCCAGCTTCA
>CAYHDD010000898.1:0-1535 GCA_964355195.1 uncultured Rhodoferax sp.
GGCCGCTGGCCGCCTACCGCGAGGAAGAACTGAGGCAGATGCGGCGCAACTTTTACGGCTTTGACCCGAGCTCCCACATTGCGCGCCATCACTTTGTGCAAAAGTCGCCGGCGTCCTGGACGCCGCGCCCTCTGGCACGCCACCGTGATCTGGGATGGGGGCTGTGATGAGCGCCGCGCCGAGCCGCCTCAAGCAAGCGGGCGCCCCCCCGGGGGGCAGTGAGGACATGCAATGCCGAGCGTGAGGGCAGTAACATGACCCCGCGCCCACCGCTGTCGGTGTTGGTCGTGGATGACGAACGGCGCTCGCTCGAAACTCTGCGCCGCACACTGGAAGATCACTTCACCATCTTTACCGCCACCTCGGCCGAAGAAGGCTTCACCCTGATGGAGGGTGAATACATCCAGATCGTGCTGTCAGATCAGCGCATGCCAGGCACCTCGGGTGTCGAATTCCTGCGCGCTGTGAGATCGCGCTGGCCAAACACCGTGCGTCTCATTTTGTCCGGCCATACCGACGCGCAAGACATCATTGCCGGTATCAACGAAGCCGGTATCTGGCAATACCTGCCTAAACCCTGGCACCCGGATCAACTGGTATTGACGCTGCAAAACGCGGCCGAAGTGTGGCGCCTGCAACAGGAAAACCAGCGCCTGACGCTGGAACTTCGGTCCAGCCCGGAGCACCTTTCACAGCGCGTGGCCAACCTGCGCCTGAAGGCCCGCAGCCAGGCTGGCTTTGACCGTTTGACGCGCGCCCTCGACAGCCCCCTGAATGAGGTCTGCACCCTGGCTCAAAGGGTTTCCGGTCATGACCTGTCGGTCTTGATCACCGGCGAATCGGGTACCGGCAAAGAGGTACTTGCACGCGCCATCCACTACGCCAGCACGCGCGCTGATCAACCCTTCGTCGTGGAGAACTGCGGCGCCGTGCCTGACACCCTGCTGGAGAGCGAGCTCTTCGGCCACAAGCGCAGCGCCTTCACTGGTGCTACCGAATCGCGCATTGGTCTGTTCCAGCAAGCCGATGGTGGGACGCTGTTTCTGGACGAAATTGGCGAAACCTCTGCGGCCTTTCAGGTCAAGCTGTTGCGCGCCCTGCAAGAGGGTGAGGTGCGCCCGGTCGGCAGCCCGCGCCCGGTCGCCGTTGATGTGCGCCTGATTGCCGCCACCAACCGCGATCTGGAAGCCGACGTCGCCAGCGGACGCTTTCGCGAAGACCTGTACTACCGCATCGCCGGCATCACGCTGTATCTGCCGACGCTTCGCGAGCGCCCGCAGGACATCGCGCCCATCGTCGCCGAAATGCTGAAGAAGTCAGCCCTGCCCGGCCGCCACATGACAGAGGAAGCGATGAGGTGCCTGATCAGACACAACTGGCCCGGCAACGTTCGCGAGCTACAAAACGAAGTGCGCCGCGCGCTGGCACTGGGCGGCGGGCAGGCCCTGGGTGCCGACCTGCTGTCACCCCGTTTGCGCCAACCGGCCCGGTCGGCACCGTCGAGGGCGACCCCAGGCGATGCCGAGTCGGGTCTG
>CAYHDD010000899.1:0-1534 GCA_964355195.1 uncultured Rhodoferax sp.
TGAATCGCAGACAGCCGCCAGGATCGGAAGCTACATCAATACCCTTGCCACAGGGGCAATTGAATGCACACCCGTCATGGATGAAATCTTTGGAATGGCGCCAGACTACCCGCACACGAATCAGGGTTGGATGAAACTGATTCACCGGGATTACAGGCAAGCCATGCAGGACTCGTTTGCAGATTCGATCAATAACAAGAAACCTTTGGATGTGGAGTTCAAGATCATTCGGCCCAGCGATGGCGCCGAGCGCTGGATGCATGGTCTGGCGAAAGTTGCGGAGGATGAAAAAGGCAATGCCACCAGCCTGATCGGTACAGTGCAGGACATCACCGAGCGCAAACTCAGCGAAGAACAAATCGGGGAGCAGCGCCGCTTTCTGGACACGGTGAATGACAACGTCCAAGCCAATATCTACATCAAGGACGAGAATGGCCGCTACCTGTACGTCAACCAGGCGGTCGCCACAGTCTTTGGCCGCCCGATTGCGGACATTCTCGGCAAATCAGACATTGAAATTCAACCGCCGCAGACCGCCCGGCAACTCATGGAGTTTGATAGCGAAGTGCGCGTGAGCGGGGTCAGGCACGCGACCGAAGAGATGGTGCCCGACGACAGCGGAACACCCCGCTATTACTGGTCGGTCAAGATGCCCATCGCAGTGCGTAATCACCCCCATGCGCTGATCGGCTTTTCCACTGACATCACCGAACGCAAGGTCGCCGAAGAAGCCCAGCGCATTGCCTCTACGGCTTTCGAGTCCCAGCAAGGCACCTTCATCACCGATGCGAACAAAGTGATTCTGCGGGTCAACAAGGCCTTCACCAGCGTCACCGGCTACACTTTGCAGGAAGCGGTTGGCCAAACGCCGGCCTTACTCAAGTCGGGACGTCAGAACGCCGCCTTTTATGCGGCCATGTGGGACAGCATCAGCCGCACTGGCACCTGGCAGGGTGAAATCTGGAACCGGCGCAAGAACGGCACCGTGTACCCAGAGCACTTGAGCATCAGCAGCGTCAAGGATGATGCCGGCCTACTAACCCATTACGTCGGCACCTTCAACGATCTCACATCCTACAAGGCAGCCGAAGAACAGATCGACGATCTGGCCTACACCGACCTCTTGACTGGGCTGTCGAATCGCCGAAAGTTGATCATCCGGCTGCAACAGGCAATCGTGGCAGCAGAAGATCATCAGCACCAGTGCGCCTTGTTGATGCTCGATCTGGACTACTTCAAGAGCCTCAACGATGCCATCGGACATGCGCAGGGCGATGAGGTGCTGCATTGCGTTGCAAAACGGCTTGCCGCAGCGACGCGAGACGGCGATACCGTGGCGCGACTGGGCGGTGATGAGTTTGTTGTGCTTCTGGATCATCTGAATCTGGACCCGCGGATCGCGCTCAGACAGGCCCAAACGGTGGCCAACAAGATGCTTGAGTCGCTGAACAAGCCCTACCACTTGGCCGGCTCAACGAATTCGTGCACTGCCAGCATCGGCATCACCTTCTTCGGCGAGCAGTACGAAGACACG
>CAYHDD010000900.1:0-1524 GCA_964355195.1 uncultured Rhodoferax sp.
CAAATCGCTGTCTTCCAGCTGGCGCTCGACTTCGTGCGCCACACCGGCCAGCACGCGCCGCATCATGTAACCGACGCTCTCTTCCGGGACATAGTCGCCAGCACAGTAGAACGCCAGCGTGGCACAGCCGGTGGCGGCTGGGATGGCACTCGACTTGCCGGACTTCTTTGAAGGATTCATGAGTGGCGCGGATATTATTTGCTTAGGCAATAATTGTCAAGGCTTTGTTTGGTGTGGCAACTGTCTTCTTGTTGTTGTTGAAGAGTATCTGAAGGGGTGCCACAATCAGCTACTGGTATCCAGTTGCCCCCCGGTTACAGACTCGCAACTGTCATTCTCAAAGGGTGTTTTTGGCAGGACAGTCCAGAGGGTCATGTCTGTGACATCGTGCTGGTGTCGTCTGAAATGCCAGTCAGAAAATTGACCTCTGTCGAGCCACAAAAGCCTCCAAGAGTTCAAAGAGCTGGTGGCAACGTTCCGTACGGCGCCAGCGCTTGCTGTGGCCTAGCCGCGTGCAGGCGTCAGCTTACTCCATGCTCAATACCAGGCGTTTGCCCAGAACACGGGCGGCACGGTCAAGCGTCTTGAGGCTGGGCCAGTGGCGTGGGTCTTCCAAGCGTTTGGCTTGCGGCCAACTGGTGTTGAGCGCGCGCGCCAGGTCGGCCAACGTGCGGGTGCCACGGGCATGCCGCAGCAGCAGGACGGCCTGTGTTTTGGCATCAGGTGCAATGTAGCTTGCACCCTGAACGTTTGGGCTGGGTTCCGGAATGGCTTGCCCCTCTTCAATGCGCCCTTCCAGGGTCAGCGTCAACACTTCAGCCGCGTTGAACATGGCCTCTTCCATGGTGTCGCCTTCGGTGAAGGCCTCTTCCAAATCGACAAACTGCACGAAAAATCCACCGGTCGGTTCGGGCTGAAAAGTCGCTGGGTAATTGATTGCCATGGTACGGGTTCCTTATTTGCGTAGCTTCAGGCCGGTTTGCCGCTCAATGCTGGCCAGTGTCCCGGGCTTGACATCCCGTGTGCCATGCAAGGGCACCGAGGTTCGGGCCGAATCCTTGCCCAAACGAACATGGCTCCCTTCTTGACGCAACACCTGCCAGCCCTCGGCCTGCAACTTCTTGATGATGTCCTTTGCGTTCACAAACCTGATTATGGATCAAATTTGATCTATGTGAGGTGAATCACTTTCGATGGCGCTCTCACGGGTGCGACTGTCGGATTTTGGTGCTGCTTTTGGGGTGACCGTTGCCGAGATCAATTTGGCGCTGTTGGTGCAGAACTTGGCGCGGTTTTGGCGCAGTTTATGGAGCTGTGCCACGTCGGCACCCGACACCGATTCTGACTACACTTTCCGCATGCCCGCCTCCCCCACTCCCACGCCCGTCAAAGCCTCCCCACGCTCGCTCTCGGGGCTGCTGCCTTTTCTGCGGCCCTACCGTGGCCGCATCGCCCTGGCCCTTCTCTTCCTGGTGTTGGCGGCGGTGGCCACGCTGGCTTTTCCGGTGGCCTTGCGCAGCCTGA
>CAYHDD010000901.1:0-1522 GCA_964355195.1 uncultured Rhodoferax sp.
AGCTGCCTTCACGAAGCGACCGCAGGACGTGGTCGGAGCGCACTTCTTCAGCCCGGCCAATGTCATGAAGCTGCTCGAAGTGATTCGCGGTGCCAAGACGGCGGATGATGTGCTGGTGACCATCATGCAAGTGGCCAAGAAGATCAAGAAGACGGCTGTCATCTCCGGCGTCTGCGACGGCTTCATCGGCAACCGCATGATTGCTGGCTACGGCGGGGAGGCGACCAAGATGCTTGAAGAAGGCGCTACGGTGCAACAAATCGACGGCGCGCTGGAGAAGTTCGGCATGGCCATGGGGCCGTTTCGCATGGGTGACCTGGCTGGCAACGACATCGGCTGGTCCATCCGCAAGGGTATCAGCGCAGAGCACCCAGAGTATCAGTGGCCCAGCGCCGCACGGCTGGCCGACAAACTTTGCGAGCAGGGACGCTTTGGCCAGAAGACCGGTTCCGGCTGGTATCGCTACGAAAAAGGTGGCCGCGCCGCGCTGGCCGACCCGGCAGTCGATGCACTGGTTGAAGCACACCGCAAGGAGCATGGCATCACCCCACGCAAGATCAGCAGCACCGAGATCGTGCAACGCTGCATCTTTGCCCTGGTCAATGAGGGCGCACGCATCCTGGAAGAGGGCATCGCCCAGCGGGCGTCGGACATCGACATCGTCTACATCTTTGGCTATGGCTTCCCACCCTACCGCGGTGGCCCGATGCTGTATGCCGACAGTATGGGCTTGCTGAGTGTGCAGCGCGCCATCGAAGGCTTCGCGTGCAACGACAAGTCCGCTCAGAGCGTCTGGCGGCCTGCGCCGCTGCTGGCCAGGCTGGCTGGCGAAGGCAAGACATTCAACTGACCCAACGAACAGAGAGAATTGACATGACAGACGCAGTAATCGTTTCCACCGCCCGCACACCGTTGGGTAAATCCTGGCGTGGCAGTTTCAACATGACGCATGGCGCAACCCTGGCCGGGCACGCCATCGAGCACGCCGTCAAACGTGCCGGCATTGACCCCGCTGAGGTGGAAGACGTGATCCTGGGCTGCGCACTGCCCCAAGGCGCAACCGGCCTGAATATCGCTCGCTATGCCGCGTTAAGGGCAGGCTTGCCCGTGACGGCCGGTGGTACCACCATCGACCGCCAGTGCGCCTCCGGGATGCAGGCCATCGCCGTAGCGGCACAACGCGTCATCGTCGACAAGGTGCCGGTGATGGTGGCCGGTGGCGTCGAATCCATCTCCTGTGTGCAGGCCAATGTGAACATGAACTATATCCAGGACGAATGGGTGGCAGAACACCGTCCCGCTTTCTTCATGTCCATGCTCGACACGGCTGAGATCGTCGCGCAGCGCTACAACATCGCCAAGGACGTGCAGGACGCTTATGGCGTGCGTAGCCAGCAACGCGCTGCGGCCAGCCGTGCTGCCGGACTGTTCAAGGACGAGATCGCACCGATCACCGTAACCATGGGTGTGGCCGATCCGAAAATGGGCTTTGGCATGAAACAGGTGACGGTCAGCGAAGACG
>CAYHDD010000902.1:0-1517 GCA_964355195.1 uncultured Rhodoferax sp.
GGTGCCCATGCGTGCCAAACCCGGTGCCGGGCGCAATGCGGTCTTCGTTGATGACACGCAGATTGCCCCAGCCCATGTGCTGCGGATCGTAATAGCCAGCGAACGAGAAGCTGTGAAACGACTTCAGCCAACCGTGGTCGGCGTAGCCGCGGTCCTGGGATTTGCGTAGGGTGAGCATGGTGACGAATGCCTTTCAATGCACTCGACTTTAAGTCCGGATGCGCTCCAGCAGAGACAGGCACTTTGATGGCATCATTCAAATTGTTTGAATGCAAAGGTGAACTAAATGCAAACTGCACGCCAGGTCTTGACGCCCGAAGCCCTTGCCATGCTGCAAACCATAGCCAGCAGTGGCAGCTTTGCCGCCGCTGCCCGCGAGCTGAAGTTGGTGCCCAGCGCGCTGAGCTACCGTGTGCGCCAGATGGAAGAAGCGCTCGATGTGCTGCTGTTCGACCGCAGCGCTCGCCAGGCGCGCACGACCGAGGCCGGCGCTGAGCTGCTGCGCGAGGGCGCGCGCCTGCTGGCGGAAATCGACAGCGTGGCGAATCGGGTCAAGCGTGTCGCCACCGGTTGGGAGCCGCAGTTGACGATTGCCGTCGATGGCGTCGTCTCCAAGACCACCGTCTTCGAGCTGTGCGAGAGTTTTGTCGCACTGAACCCGCCGACGCGCATCCGGTTGCGCGACGAAACTTTGTCCGGCACGATGGACGCACTGATTTGCGGCCAGGCTGATCTGGCACTCGGCGTCTCCGAGCCAGGGGCCCACGCCGGCATTCACGCCAAGCCTTTGGGCGACATCAGCTTTGTTTACGCGGTAGCGCCACACCATGCCCTGGCGACAGCACCCGAGCCCTTGCGTGACGAGTTGATTCGACAGCACCGGGCGGTGGCGGTGGCCGACAGCATTGCCCGTGGCAACGGCGTCACTACCGGTTTGCTGGGCGGTCAGGACGTACTCACGGTGGCCACCATGGACGACAAACTCAATGCCCAGCTGCGCGGACTGGGCGGCGGTTTTGTGCCGGAGTGCCTGGCCCGCCCCTACCTGGAGACCGGTCGTCTGGTCGCCAAGCGCATCGAGCGAGCGCAGCGCACGGTACGTCTGAGTTACGCCTGGCGCCAGATCGGCAAGTCCCAGCCTGGCCGAGCGCTCAACTGGTGGCTGGCGCAGCTTGAAAGCCCGGTCACCCGGGCCGCTTTGCTGGGGCGGCCCCGGGGCGTGTAAAGTCAAGCCATGCAACAACCCTGGAGAGTGCGCCCATGAGTCCGTCAAAGACCAAGAACATCGCCATCGTCGGCTCAGGCATGGCAGGCATCGCCTGCGCCCGCACGCTGCTGCAGGCGGGCCACCGGGTCAGCCTTTTTGAACAAGGCCCGACAAGCGGCGGACGCATGGCGACGCAGCCGAGCGCCTTTGGCAGCTTTGACGTCGGCGCCCAGTACTTCACGGTGCGCGACGCGCGTTTTGAGGCGGCACTGAAAACGGCTCCGGGCCTGTGCAAACGCTGGAGCGCCAA
>CAYHDD010000903.1:0-1517 GCA_964355195.1 uncultured Rhodoferax sp.
GTCTCCCTCATTCATACCCGCAGCATCGGTTCAGCATCCCGCCAAGAGCATCAATCAACGCAGATACCGTGCTCATAGCGAAACCTGGCGGCCATCATCAGAAAGCGCGGTGTCTAGCCCGGTAGGGTGATGAGGTGCGCCCACTGCATCAGCAGGAAGGGCGTATCGCCCATCAGATAAGACGGGGCAGCGCGTTCATAGATTTCGCCCAGCCACGTCTGGTTCTGTGAGCGGGCTTGCGCTTCGGAGACGATCAAAAATAGAAACTTCTCCAGCCGGATTTGACATTGCGCAACAGCGGCTGGCCGGTCGCAGCGAAGCAGCTGTAGCCCAAATCAATGCTTGGCGCCGAGAGACGGAAAGAAGGCACGATCCGCAGTCAGCACGTGCTTGGCGATCAGATCCTGGGCCAGGAACTGGAACAGTTCGCCGACCGTCAGTCTTGCGCTCTTGTACAACTGGATCAACTGCGTGGCCTTGCCCAGCAGATCGGCGTGGCTGGCGGCGTGGGCTGTGGCGCCCGCGAAGCCGGCTGCGCTGATGACAGCCTCTTCGTCCGTGAAATGCTGCGTCACATCACGCAGCAGCCGGTCAAGCTGAGTGCCCATCTCGGTTGGCTCATGTCCGGACATCAAGGCGACGAGCAGCCGGTTGGCAGCCACAAACAGTGCCTGGTGCTGGCGGTCAATCAGGGCGTCGCCGCTGCAGTATGAATCGTGCCAGACCAGCTCGACAAAACCTGAGGGAACACCTGCATCGCAAACGGTCGCGGGTACCTCCTGCGCTGCCACTTGAACCTGATTGCGGCCGTTGGCCTTGGCCCGGTACAGCGCAAGGTCGGCACGTGCAAACCATTGGTCCCAACTCTCATGGGTCAGGCACTCGGCGGCACCGATCGAGATGGTGAGCCTGCCCACGCCAGGGAAGTTCGAGTTGGCCACTCTTTCGCGCAGGCGTTCGGCCAGCACCGCCGCTGTTTCCAGTGCCGTGTTCGGACACAGCACAACAAACTCTTCACCGCCCCAGCGCGTCAACGAGTCGGCGGCACGGAGCGTGGCGCGCACCACGCAAGCCAATTCCACCAAAACCTGGTCACCGACGGCATGGCCGTGTGTGTCGTTGATGTGCTTGAAGAAGTCAATGTCGATCACGAGCTGGCTGAGCGGTTGACCGTAGCGCCTCAAGCGGTCCATCTCGGCCGGCACTGCCCCCTCCAGATGGCGCCGGTTCCAGGCGGCGGTCAGGCGGTCGGTGCTGGCCAGGCGGTCCAATTCAACCATTGTCTTCTGCAATTCCTTGTTGGCGCCCTCGGCCGCTTCCTTGGCGCGTTCCAGATGCTGGACCAAGCTGCCTTTCTCCATCATCAGCGACATCGATTCTGTCAACGTGTCGTGCAGCAGGTTGGCGCTGCGCAGCACACCCGCCAGAAAGATCAAAATCATCACGCCAAAGACCCAGTCCACCGTGGTCGTCGCGGTCGCAAAGGTCATCAGCACAACGCCTCCGACCATCGTGAT
>CAYHDD010000904.1:0-1516 GCA_964355195.1 uncultured Rhodoferax sp.
CGAGGTCAGGGCCATGCAGGGCGCGCGGGTGGTGCTCTGCTGTGTCAAATCGACCGATACGGAAAGCGCCGCCACGGAGATGGCGCCCTTCCTCGGGCCCGATGCCGTGGTGCTGAGTCTGCAAAATGGCGTCGACAACGCCGAGCGCCTACAGGCGCAGCTTGAGCGCGAGGTGCTGCCGGCGGTGGTCTATGTCGCCACCGAAATGGCCGGGCCCGGCCACGTCAAGCACCATGGACGCGGGGAGCTGGTGATCGGGCCGTCGGCGGCCAGCGAGGAGCTGGTGGCGCTGTTCGCCCTGGCGGGGGTACCGGTGCAGATCTCCGACAACGTGGCGGGCGCTCTGTGGGCCAAGCTGATCCTCAACTGTGCCTACAACGCCTTGTCCGCCATTACGCAATTGCCCTACGGCCGCGTGGTGCAAGGGGAAGGCGTCGAAGGCGTGATGCGCGACGTGGTGCAGGAATGCCTTGCGGTTGCCAAGGGCGCGGGCGTGACCGTGCCCGGCGACGTCTGGCAGGCAGTGGAACGCATCGCGCAGACCATGCCGGCCCAGTTTTCCTCGACCGCGCAGGATCTGGGGCGCGGCAAGCGCAGCGAGATCGACCATCTCAACGGCTATGTGCTGCGCAAGGGAGCCCTGCTGGGGATCGCCACCCCGGTGAATCGCGTGCTGCACACATTGGTCAGGCTGCTCGAAAGCAAGTCGATGGCAGGCGGCTTGTAGGGCTTGCCCCGCAGCGACCCGGCGGAGTCCGGTCGGGCTCCGGCTGGGCCTGTGTAGCCGTTTGCCGGCGCTGGGATCAGTCTGCTGAAAATAATTGTGCAGTGCAACATATTTCTCTTGACAGAGGAATTTTGACTCTTTATCATTCGCTCCATGGTGCACTGCAACATGGCTCAGCGGATCGAGCCTAGCGGTAGAGCCAGACATATTCCAACCCATTTAATTATCAGGAGATCCACCATGAACGCCACCACCGAAAAATTTGCCAGCGCCAACAAGGCCAACGTCGAAACCCTGCTGACAATTGCCAACACCGCTTTCGCCAGTGCCGAGCGCCTTGCCGCCCTCAACCTGAACACCGCCCGCGCTTTCCTCGAAGACAGCGTTACCAATGCCAAGGCTCTGATGGCCGTCAAGGACGTCAAGGAACTGGTTGCCGTGCAGGCCGCACTGGCCCAGCCCAGCGCCGAGAAGGTTGTCGCCTACTCGCGCAGCGTGTATGAAATCGCCACCGAAACCCAGGGTGAGTTGTCCAAGGTAGTCGGCGCGCAGGTTTCCGACATCAAGGCGAATGTGAGCACCGCATTCGAAAAGGCTGTCAAGAACGCCCCGGCCGGTTCCGATGTCGCCGTGTCCGCCGTCAAATCGGCCATCGCCGCCGCCAACTCGGCCTACGACAGCATGACCAAGGCTGCCAAGCAAGCCAGCGAAATCGCCGAAGCCAATGTCGCTGCTGCCACCACCGCCGCCGTCAAGGCTGTTGGCACCGCCGCCGCGAAGGTCAAGAAG
>CAYHDD010000905.1:0-1515 GCA_964355195.1 uncultured Rhodoferax sp.
GACCTGGGTCAACCAGGGCGCAAAAAACAACTGAGCTTCGACGGTCCAAATTCACTGTCCCTGGAGAAGGGGCGTTTTTATAGGCTAAACTCCGCCCCCAGCGAGGCATCAGGTTCACGCTCAAAGATGAACCAGGTTCTGCTACGTCAAGGGAGACTGCCACGCATGACGCGCTAGCGTCGCGCTGAATCTTCTTGTCGCCCCCGGATTTATCGTGTTAGTATTCGTTCAAAATTGAACGAAATAGGTGTCTTTTTGCCTGCCGATGGCTACACGGCACGGCGGTAGCGTGTCTGATTCCCAATTCCCCATGGTTCTCAAAGTCCACGAGATTGAAAGCATCCACTTCCGGGTCTTGCGCTTGCTTGAAGCCAACCCGGCCATGAACCAGCGCGAGCTGGCAAGAGAACTAGGCCTGAGTCTGGGCAAGACCAACTACTGCCTGAGAGCCCTGCTGGACAAGGGCATGCTGAAGATGCACAACTTTCAGAGCAGCGAGCGCAAACTGGCCTATGCCTACCTGCTCACCCCCAGCGGCATAGCAGAAAAAGCAGCCCTGACCGGGCGATTTTTGCAGCGCAAGGTCGATGAATACGCGCTACTCAAGGCAGAAATTGAATTCTTGAAGCAAGAGAACTTAGCGTTCCCATCGGTGAGAGATGCCGATCAGTCATTGCAGGCGCAGCGCAGCAATCCGTGACCATCGAATAAAAGGGTAGCGTCCCCTTTAATACAAATGCAAAACAAACTTGGTAAATTCACGCGTGGCGCCTGCCTCACGGCTGCGCTGAGTGGTTTGGCTCTGCTGTTCAGTGCTGCTGCCCTGGCGCAGATCGTGCTGCCTGCCAGCAACGCCACACTCGGCGGCGTCCGAAGTACCGACGTAACTTCGACCAACGCGCCTGGTGCCAAGGCCAATGCTGTCACGCAGCTGGCTGCACCAAGTGCTGTCCCAATGGGTGCTGCACCTAGCGGAGTCGCTGTGGCACCTGCGCCTGCCGCCAGACCCACTACCAGACCGGGTGCCAGATCGACTGGCAAGCCGGGTGCCAGGGGTTCCAGGCCGGCTGCCAACGCAGATGACACAACGGACCTTGATACCGAAAGAAGATACCCCCCGCTTGAAGAAATTGAATTTCAGCGCTTTGCTGCCGGGGCTGCCGGCCAGTCCTTAAAGCTCTACGGCTACGAGCTGTTTGAGTCAGACAGCAACTTCTTGCCAGTACAAGCGGCGCCCGTACCCGCCGGCTACATTCTGGGCCCGGGTGACGAGCTGGTGGTCCAGGTCAATGGCCTGGTTGAATTGGATGATCGCCTCGTCATTGACCGTGACGGCCGCGTCATGGTGCCCAAAGTCGGCCCCTTGAACCTGGCCGGCGTGGCCCTGAACAATGTTGAAAAGGTGTTCACCGCCCACATCGGCAAGGTTTACCGTAACTTTAGCGTCAGCGTCACCATGGGGCGGCAGCGCTCTATCGAAGTGTTTGTGTTTGGCCAGGCATGCAAGCCCGGCAA
>CAYHDD010000906.1:0-1513 GCA_964355195.1 uncultured Rhodoferax sp.
GGTCTTTCGCCATTTCGTCCACCAGCTCCGGAGGTACGTATTGGCCGAACAGACCGGTCAGCAGGCGCTTTCCATGGTCCTCAACGAAATAGCCGTATGCCATGTCGAACAGGAACAGTGCGGTAGCGAGCAGCAGAATGGACGCCAGCGGCAAGTCCAGGTTGAAGAACTGCCACGCACTGGAATTGCCCGCCAGCAAAGCGGCCATGACTGCCAGCCAGAGCAAAGTCGCTCCCATTGGCTTGCGCGACGGCAACAGAACGGCCAGCAGCAAACCTACCAACAGAAGTGGCCAGAACTCAAAATCGGACGAATCGTCAGGGCGTTCCTTGATGTTGTCGTCGATGATGCCGGCGATCAGGTTGGCATGCATTTCCACGCCGGGGTAGACGTCGCCCACCGGCGTTGTCCGCAGGTCCATCAAGCCGGGCGCGGTGGAGCCGACCAGAACAATGGCCTTGCGCAGCGTCTGCGGGAGGACCTTTCCGTTCAACACATCGCTGGCCGAAACATAGGTGAAACTCTTCTTCGGCCCTCGAAACGGAATCAGGGCGGCGACGTCTTCATCGACGGGAATGAACTGCCGTGCGCTGATCTTGAGCGACTCTAACGCCCCAGCGCCGGTTCCGCCAAAGCCATGATGAAAACTGATTTTTGGCTCCCGCATATGCAATCTCGCCACAGCAAGACCCAGCGCTTCATAAAGCGATCCCTTGTATTCCTGCAGCAAGGCTATTCGCCGGAACTTGCCGTCGGTGTCAACCAAGGGAAAAGAGAAAAAGCCGCCACCCGCAGCACTTGCCTGCAGTTCGGGGAGATTCGCTGCAAATGCAGTGGCTCGCCAGGGGCTGACAGAAGTTTCATCAAAACTCCCGCGTGCCAGAACGGGCGGTGGTAATGTGCCCACGCTGGAGCCCTGCTCAACTTCATTGCGAAAGTAATAGCCCAGCACCACCCGCCGATTCTTCAGGCTGTCGGCAAATACCTGGTCGTAATTGAGTTGGGGTCTGAGCTTGTTCAGAGTGGCATTGAAAGCCGGGTTAGCGCTGAGTTCGCTTTGGGCCAAAGCCTCCAACGACTTCAAGCCCGAGCTTTCGTCCCGCTCGGCAAAAAGGACGTCAAATCCGAGCACATCAATCTGGTAACGATCAAACAGCAGATCGACCATTTTGGCCACCTTGTTGCGTGGCCACGGCCAGTGACCCTGTTCCTGCAAACTCTTTTCGTCAATATCGACAATCACCACGCGTGGGTCCGGATAACCAGGCATGGTCAGCTTGAGCTTCACGTCGTAGACGTAATTTTCAAGAACCCTCATGAAATTGAGATTCAAAACGCCAGCGGCATTGAGCAGCAGCGGCAGCGTGATCAGCAGGCTGAGTCCGATTCGCCTGCCATAGCGTTTGAAGTAAGCGACGAATTTCATCTGCAAGACCAAACCTAAAAACTGGCTGTCAAATTAATGTGGAGTTTTTGGTCGCCTGACTGCGGGATGCCCGCGCCACTGCTTACT
>CAYHDD010000907.1:0-1512 GCA_964355195.1 uncultured Rhodoferax sp.
AACGCCAGCCATGTCATGGAAGTGATGCTGCTGGCGACGCAAAGCGGCTTGGTTGGTCGTCTTGGTGGCCGTTGGCATTGTCATATCGGCGTCAGCCCCTTGTTTGAAACGATTGACGATCTCAACCGGATTGAAGAGGTGCTAACCCAGCTGTTCGACACCCCGATCTACCGAGAGTTACTGCGGGTTTCCGGCGACAGCCAAGAGATCATGTTGGGCTATTCCGATTCTTGCAAGGATGGCGGCATTCTGGCCTCCGCTTGGGGATTGTCACGAGCGCAGCGGCAAATCATCGCCATTGCCGAACAGCGTGGCATCAAGTGCCGTCTGTTCCATGGTCGCGGCGGTACGGTAGGACGTGGCGGCGGCCCCACCCACGAAGCCATCCTAGCCCAGCCGCCGGATACGGTGCGCGGACAGATCAAATTCACTGAGCAGGGCGAGGTACTGTTCTACCGATACAACAATATGGAAACCGCGACCTATGAATTGACGATGGGCGTGACCGGTCTGCTCAAGGCCAGTGTCAGCCTAGTGCAACCCGTGCCACACGACCGTCCGGAGGATTTGGCCGTGATGGATGAGCTGGCGCGGATCGGCGAACACAGTTACCGCGAACTGACAGATGGCACCCCCGGATTCCTGGATTATTTCTACGAAGCTACACCGACCAGTGAAATCGGCGGGCTTAACATCGGTTCGCGGCCGTCGCACCGTAAAAAAGGGGATCGTTCAAAAGACTCGGTACGCGCCATTGGTTGGGTATTTTCCTGGGCCCAGTCGCGGCAGACCTTTCCCGCCTGGTACGGCATTGGCTTGAGTCTTTCGACCTGGTGTGCCGACAAGCCGGAGCGCCTCGAAAAGCTGCGGGAAATGTATCGAGACTGGCCGTTTTTTCGCAATCTGTTGAGTAACGCCCAGATGGCGCTCAGTAAATCGGACATGAACATCGCCAAGGAATACGCCGGTCTGTGCGTAGAGCCGGAATCAGGCAAACCCGTCTATGAATTGATTGCCGGCGAGCACCAACGCTGCGTGCAGTGGATTCTGGAGATTGCGGAAACGGATCGGTTGTTGGCGGAGAACCCGGAACTGGCCGATTCACTGCATCGACGCAATGCCTACCTCGGGCCGCTCAATTACCTTCAAGTATTTTTGTTGCGTCGGGTGCGGGAAATCGATCTAAAGAATCTGGGCGAAAATCCCTGGATGAAACCTCTGTTGCGTTCCATCAACGCCATTGCGGCGGGGATGAGGAACACCGGCTGATAAGCACGTTTTTGCAAACGTAACGGGAACTTTGAGAGCAAAGCATGCACAACAAATCAACCCAGACCGATCAACAACCGACAACTTGTGACTATCGCGATCAACAAGTTGCCCTGCTTACCCAGCACGGCAAAGAAGACGTGATCGCACCGGTGCTGGCAAAGCTGCCGGGTTGCCGAGTGGAAAAAGTGGAGGGGTTCGACACTGACCTTCTCGGCACCTTCACCCGCGACATTGCAAGGG
>CAYHDD010000908.1:0-1511 GCA_964355195.1 uncultured Rhodoferax sp.
TTAACGGCCGCTTTTCGGCGGCGAATCCCAATAGGCGACTGTCTCTTGAGTGCCCTTAGCGCATACCATTACACACAAATCTGACCTTTCGAGGGGGCTGATGACGTAACGGAAATACCCGTGCGATATAGTCTGGTATACCCTTTGCTTATCCCTGCGCATTTTGCGATAAGGGAGGCGTATATGGCGTGGTCGGAGGAAGAATTTGCCGGGGCGGACCTGGGAGACAAGCGGTTGAACCGGCGGTTGATCAAACTCGCGGAGCGTTTTGCCGACAAGCCGACGGCGAGCATTCCCGGAGCCTGCCCTGACTGGAGTGAAACGCAGGCCGTGTACCGGTTTTTCGATCAAGCTCACAATGGCAAGCGACCGCTTGAGTGGCAAACGATCCTGACGCCCCACGTGGAGCGCACGCAAGCCAGGATGCGGCAACACCGTGTGGTGCTGTGCCTGCAAGACACCACCGAACTGGATTTCAACGGTCAGGGCATTGACGGACTGGGTCCGCTGTCGTTTGAGGCGCAACGCGGGATGTACCTGCACCCGACCTACGTCGTGACGCCGGAACGTGAACCCTTGGGCCTCACCGACGCGTGGATGTGGTCGCGGGAACCGAAGGCCGCCGACGGCACACGGCCCGGTGTGCGTGAAAGTCTGCGCTGGACCAAGGGCTATGAGCGGATCACCGAAATGGCGCAGACCCTGCCGGGCACGCGCCTGATCTATGTGGGCGACCGCGAAGCCGACATCGTCGAATTGATGCGTTGCGCCCGTGATCTGGGTAATCCGGCGGACTGGCTGATTCGCTCGCAACATAACCGCAGCGTACCCGGGGGCCGCAAATTGTGGGCGCAAACCCTCGAGGGCGACGCCTTGGGAGAGATTGAGTTCACCCTGGCGGCACGCTCGGGGCAGATGGCACGTGTCGTTCGCCAGCAGGTGTGGGCGCGCCGCATTGACGTCCCGGATGGCGTCGGCGGGTTGCTGGGTGTGACCTGTGTTGTCGCCAAGGAAATGAACCCGCCGGCGGGCTGCAAGGCGGTGGAGTGGCGCTTGCTGACGAACCGAACGGTGGCGGACTTTGCCGCTGCCGGTGAACTGATTGACTGGTATCGCTGCCGCTGGGAAATCGAGATTTTCTTCAACGTGCTCAAGAACGGCTGCCGCGTGGAGGCCTTGCAATTGGGGAGCGTCGCGAAGTTGGAACTGGCGCTGGCCGTGTATATGGTGGTCGCCTGGCGTTTGGCTCGACTGGTGCGGTTGGGCCGCACTCACCCGGACTTGGCGGCGAGTGAGTTGTTTACCGAAGCCGAGTGGAAAGGCGCCTACATTCTGGCGAAGAAGAAACCACCGACGGAAACGCCCGCCCTGCGCGAGGTCATCCGCCACATCGCCATGCTCGGCGGCTTCCTCGGCCGCAAATGCGATGGCGAGCCGGGCGTCAAAACGCTCTGGCTCGGCTTCGCTCGCATCAGAGACTTCGTCGAGGGTGTCGAGCATATGCGACAGCT
>CAYHDD010000909.1:0-1503 GCA_964355195.1 uncultured Rhodoferax sp.
CACCTGCATGAATTCCTGGCGTTTACCCGGCTCGTGCTACAGCGTGGGTGACTCTTCCGGCAACCCATCTATTCGATACGCCAAGCCCCCGATTCCACGCCGCAGCCGGGGGCGGCACCTGGCATGCTGGCTCGCTGCTTGACGCGTCATCACACCATCGCCCGCACCGAGCGCAACTGCGCGACGCAGGATGCGATCCATTGCGCGGTCAACTTCTCTTGTAGTGTGTTCTGCGCCAGGCGCGCGTTCAGCGCCTTGAAGTCGACACTGTCGAGCGCTTGATCCTGGTTGAAGCAGGAGAACACGTAGCTGATCTTGCCGCTGACCGGGTCACGTTGCGGCTGCAGGCACTGGGCGCAGATTTCCTTCATCATGCATTGCATTGGCGAGTTGATGGAGGCAATGGCGAAGTGATCCGCCTTCAAATACGCCTTCAACTGGCTATGGCGTGCCAGACCGACGGCGGCCATCATGCGGTCCGAGCCGATGGCGATGATGCGGTCGACTTCCAGCGTGGCGATCGCAGGCTCACCCAGTTCGCCTGAGGCATAGGCGGCGATGGCCTGGACGATGTTGCCGACGAAGCTCTTGTCCTGCGGGCGGCTGGGGGCGAAGCCTGGCGCCTCGTCGCAGCACCAGACGATCACATCCGCTGCCGCTTCGATCTCGGTGACCTTGTAGCGATCCATCAGTTTCTTGTAGCCAGCGAAGTACAGCACCCTGGAGCCGACAGCGCGCGTCGCTGCGCCGATGGAAAACAGCACGGCATTGCCCAGGCCACCGCCGACCAGCATCACGGTCTCATTGGGCTCAATGTGCGTGGCGCTCCCGGTTGGCCCCATCAGCACCACCGGCTCGCCCGGCTGCAGGGCCGCCACCAGATTGGCCGACCCACCCATCTCCAGCACGATGCAAGCCACCAGGCCGCGTTGTACGTCAACCCAGGCACCGGTCA
Source organism: uncultured Rhodoferax sp. (assembly GCA_964355195.1). Classification (GTDB taxonomy): domain Bacteria; phylum Pseudomonadota; class Gammaproteobacteria; order Burkholderiales; family Burkholderiaceae_C; genus Rhodoferax. Next base: position 956 of record CAYHDD010000909.1, read on the forward strand.
GGGCCAGGCCTTCCATCGCCATGCGCGTGCTGCGAATTTCGGTCGCCAGGGCTTCGTAGTTCTGCAATCGGAAGAACTGCCCCGGCTGAAAATGTGCAGCCGCAAAGGGTGCATGTAACACCACTTCGACGATGGTTGGCGTCAAGCGATTCACGACGTGCACGCTGGCGCGCATGCCGGCATTCAGGCGCGTAGTAAACACCTCATCGCTTTCTGCGTTCGCGGGTGCTGCCTGCGCCAGCACGCGCGATAGCACCGGGTAGCCCTGCTTGGCAGAACCCATGGCCTTGACCACGTTGCCGAAATACGAAGGGTGCAGGTCGCCGAAGAAGGAGATGAACTTGTTGCCATCCAGCTTGCTCAGCAGCACTTCGGCCTTCTCGGGTTTGGAGAGTTCCTTGTCTGGGGTGAGTTTTTCACCGCGCTCGTCGCAGGCTGCAAAGTAGCGCCCGTCGAGGCGAAAGTGCGCTGCGTCTTCACGCGCCAGCACGGTGTTGGGCTGGGTGCCGGCGGCGATGAAGATGGAGCGCGCCGGCAAGCTCACGGCG